>JBATMM010000625.1:0-20741 GCA_049289835.1 Saprospiraceae bacterium
GTATGGGCCTTGTTGGTTACGGCAATCCTTGGTATTTTATCTTTCCCTGTGTTGGTATCAGGATTTTTCCTGCTGATGTTTGATCGTGGGATGGGTACAAGTTTTTATCTAAGTGAAATATTTGTCAACGGACATGCCCTCGAAAACGTCGGGGGTAGCCCAATTTTATATCAGCACTTATTCTGGTTTCTCGGACATCCTGAAGTTTATATCATTATTCTTCCTGCGATGGGACTCGTCAGTGAAGTGCTTTCGGTTCATTCACGGAAACCAATATTTGGATACAAAGCCATGGTGTATTCCATCCTCGCGATTGGATTCCTCTCATTCCTCGTTTGGGCTCACCACATGTTTATGTCAGGTGTGAATCCGTTTATTTCAAACTTCTTTGTGATTTTCACTTTGATCATTGCAGTTCCATCGGCAGTAAAAGTCTTTAACTGGATTTCAACTCTCTATAAGGGAAATATACGATTCACATCAGCAATGCTCTTTGCTATTGGGTTCGTTTCTATGTTTATTTCAGGAGGATTGACTGGTGTTTTTCTTGGCAATTCAGCACTTGATATTCAATTGCATGATACATATTTCATCGTTGCACATTTTCATATTGTGATGGGTATAGCTGCATTCTTTGGGATGTTTGCTGGTGTCTATCATTGGTTCCCGAGAATGTATGGCCGGTTTATGAATGAGACTATGGGTAGAATTCATTTCTGGGTCACGATGGTGGGGGCATATGCTATTTTCTGGCCAATGCATTATATGGGTATGGCAGGTGTCCCTCGCCGGTATTATCGATTTGACACCTTTGATGCATTCAGTCATTTTCATGGACTCAATCAGTTTATCACTATAGCAGCTATTATTGTTTTTGGCGCCCAGCTTCTGTTTGTATTCAATTTCTTCTATAGTATCTGGAAGGGTAAAAAGATGACAACTCAAAATCCATGGGGAGCAAATACATTGGAGTGGACGGCTCCGATCAAACCAGTGCATGGCAATTGGCCGGGAAAATTACCAACGGTGCACAGATGGGCTTATGATTATAGTAAAGAAGGCGCTGAAAAGGATTTTATTCAGCAACATCTGCCAATGACTGAAAAAGAAAAAGCTGAAGGGGAGGATCACGGATGAAAAGAAAAGAAGAGATACAAGTCAGGGCGATTTCAATCACTTTCAAGGATTGGCTACAGGATTTAGAACTACTGGTTAAATTCCGCTTGAGTACTTTTGTCGTATTCTCTTCAGTTGTTGCTTACTTCATAGCAGCAGGTAATAATTTTCATTTCATTTCTTTTTTATTGTTGACTGCAGGTGGATTTTTGATCACTTTTTCAGCCAATATCCTGAATGAAATACTGGAAGCAGAATATGATAAAATGATGGAACGTACTTCCAATCGCCCTCTTGCCGCAGGACGGTGGAGTTCTTCTTCTGCTGTTTTGCTTGCGGGATTAACTTGTCTCGTTGGAATCATTTTCCTTGCATTACTCAATCCACTTACTTCTTTTCTTGGAATGGTTTCGCTTGTGACATATGCTTTTTTATATACTCCACTCAAACGTTATAGTACCATATCAGTTGTGATCGGTGCTATTCCCGGAGCATTACCGGCTATGATAGGTATGATTGCTTTTGACGGAGTTATTACACCTGCATGCTTATTTCTTTTTGCTATTCAATTCATCTGGCAATTCCCTCATTTCTGGTCGATAGGTTTTTTATCTTTTGATCAATACCAGAGAGCTGGTTATAAATTATTGCCGGTAGAAAATGGAAAGATTGATATACGCTTAGGATTGCAGGCTTTCATTTATGCGATGCTTCTTTTACCGGTTATATATATTGGATTCTCAGCAGGACTTATTACGGTCATGGGTACAATAGGGATCAGCATACTTTCTTTATATTTTATTTGGAGAGCCTGGACATTTTACAGACGATTCGATAGAGAAAGTGCGAAGGCTTTAATGTTTTCATCTTTCATTTTTTTACCTGCGGCCCTGATGGTTTTATGGTGGAGCATGTAATTTAAATCATAAAGAAATTGAACACAAATAGTCAAATTGCAAGTGGTTTAGAAAAGCCGAAAAGAGGGATCAATTCAACTCTTTTCGCTTTGTGGATCGCTATGGGCAGTATTGTGATGATGTTCGGTTCGCTCACAAGTGCATACATCGTACGCCATGCTGCTGGTAATTGGCTAGAGTTCAGAATTCCTGATATTTTCTTTTATAGTACAGGAGTGATCTTACTAAGTAGTCTGGTTTTGCATTTGAGTTATTGGGGTTTTAATAACGGCAAACCCATATTGTACAGAATAGCACTTCCCCTCAGTCTTTTGTTGGGGATAATATTTATTGTCCTTCAATACCAGGGATGGATGGCTTTATACAACATCGGAGTCCCTTTGGATGGCAATCCAAGCGGTTCTTTTTTTTATGTGATTTCCGGTATTCACGCCGCGCATGTTTTAGGGGGTCTTTTTGCCATCAGTGTTGCTACGCTCAATGCATATTCCCTGACGTACAGACCCACAGAAAAACGAAGAAAGAGGTTTCAACTTGTACTGCACTACTGGCATTTTGTTGATTTCCTTTGGTTATATCTTTTCTTATTCTTGTTGATTCAATGATCTACATCTAAATAATGACTACAGATACATTAGACAAAAAACATACTGACACAGGGACCGAAAACGGTAGTTGGGAAGGCGCGGAATATCCGTTCAAAGTAGGCTATGGCAAACTGATGATTTGGTATTTCCTTGTCTCAGATGCTTTTACATTCGCCGGCTTTCTGATTGCATACGGGACATTGCGTTTTAGTACGGTGAGTTGGCCCGTACCTGATTATGTATTTAGTACGTTTCCCATTTTGGGTCCACATCACCCTTTGTTATTTGTGACCTTGATGACTTTTGTTCTTCTGTTCAGTTCTTTTACAATGATCAGGGCGGTACAGGAAGGGCATCGGGAAAATCGAAAAGGAGTTGTGATCTGGATGGCACTTACTATTCTTGGCGGTGCAGGATTTTTAGGATGCCAGGCCTGGGAATGGACGACATTGATCGGAAAGGAACACATGAGTATCACCACAAGTCCTTTTGGCCGGCATACCGAAGCAGGCATCTATCTTGATGCAAATGGGAAAGAATCAAGTGAAGTTTTTGAAAAAGGTACCAGCTATCTGATCCACAAAACTGCATTTGAAACAACAGCCCACACAGAAACAATTGAAGGACATGAGGCGGGAGAAGTTAAATCGCCAGACCATGCCGCAGAAAGTGAGGAGCATGAAGGTCCTTCCTATGCAGCGGCTGGTGACTATCCGGACGCAGTTGTTGATCAGCGTGGATATGTTCACCGTAAATACATCGTTTCTTCCGGAGCTGATACAGGGCTTATAAAATCAGATCCCTTTGGCCCAAAAGCTTTTGGAGCTTTATTTTTCTTTATTACCGGATTCCACGGCTTTCACGTTTTCTCAGGTGTTATTTTTCTTACGATCATCATGGTCAATGTGATCAGTGGGATTTATATCAAACGAAGAAACAAAAATGAGATGGTCGAAAAAATTGGATTATACTGGCACTTTGTGGATTTGGTTTGGGTGTTTGTATTCCTGGTATTTTACCTGCTTTGATGAATAGATTAGAAAGTGAACTTTAATTCTAGAATTGAATAAATAAAACAACAATGTCGCACGATTATACGGCTTCAAAAAAAATAGCATTAAAAACCATTCTGATTCTGGCTGCAGTTACCGTTGTTGAGGTATTGGTGGCACTAACCGGGAAAGGATATATCATCGAAGGATATCATGCGCCCAAAGTGGTCATGAATGCAGTGATGATCGCCGGGAGTTTATATAAAGCCTACCTCATTGTATTTGAATTCATGCACATGAAGTATGAAGCCCGAGGATTGATGATGAGCGTTCTTTTACCGGTTGGATTGCTTATTTGGGCCATTATATCTTTTCTCTTTGAAGGAAATGCATGGAAAAATAACCGTCTGTTTGTAAAAGAAAGAGAAAAAATGGAAGTTACTAATCAGCAGTAATTCAACCATTTTATACCACGGACATCGATAGTCTTTATATTGGTTAATACCTGACCAATCTTCTAAAATGAAAGGCGGATACATTTTCAATTTCTGCTGTCTGATTAATACCAAAATGAATGTCCAGGAAAATTTATATCACAGTTATTCTGATGCTGTTTCTTCTTCCTTTTGTTTCCTGGTATTATCTCCAGTCAGGCTTAAATTGGCGTAAACAAGCTCAGGCGATTATGAGCGGTACACTACCTTTTCCTGAAGGTAAATGGAAAGACAATTCCGGTCGAATGCTATCATCTTTGGACTTAGCCGAACACGTTTCCCTGGTAACACTTGTCACTTGTGAAAATGAAGAAACCGTGGCCAATACATTGGATTCGTTATATAAGCAATTTAGAGAAACAAAGAAATCCAATTTTATCATATTGAATCAATGTAAAGAAAGACCGGATCTGTTTGCAGACTCCACCAGGACATCATGGTATGTTTTTACCTGCGGAGATTCAACTCAGTTATGTGATTTATTGATGGCCTTTTGGCCTGTCGGTAAAACGCATGCATTAATAGATCGAAATAAAGTGATCAGAGCGTATTATGATGAAGTGACCAAAGATGAAAAAAGGATACTCCTCGAACATATGGCACTTTTACTTCCGAAGGATAGGTCAGATCAAATTGAATTAAAACGAGGTTCAGAGAAATGACAGAAACAAGTGTTGAGGAATTTCGGAATATCCGGATTAAAAAGATGAATGTTTTAGCCTGGATTTTTACGGTCATTGTATGGCTTCTTGTGGGTGCGATGCGTCAGTATAAATTTCAGGTTGGTTTCGATTTGAGTTTCCTTGCGGGTTTAAATGCATTATTCAATACTGGCGTTACTTTGGCATTATTAGCAGCTTTGTATTTTATTAAGAATAAACAAATAGAGCGACACCGTAAAAGTATTTATCTGGCTCTTTTCCTGTCTGCTGGGTTTTTGGTCTCTTATGTGGTTTATCATTTCACCAATGAAGAAATCAGGTTTTGTAATGATGGGGTGATAAAAACTGTCTATTATTTCGTTCTGTTCAGCCATATTTTCTTGGCCGGTACTAGTCTTCCGTTTATCCTTATAACGTTTATCAAAGGATATATGGGTGATTATGTAAGGCATGTGAAATTATCAAAATGGGTGTACTGGGTTTGGTTGTATGTCGCCGTTACAGGTCCTGTTGTTTATTTGTTTCTTTTACCATGTAGGTAGATAAATCAGGGAAACTCTTATTTTTACATTATGAAAAAGGTAAACCGTCTCCTTTTGGTAGTATTTATCACTTTCTCAACAGCGATATATTCTGGCAATACATTCGCTCAATGTCCTATGTGCCACATTACTGCGGAGAGTAATCTCGCTAACGGAGGATCAGCCGGCAAAGGCTTAAATGCCGGTATTTTATATATGCTGGCTCTTCCTTACACATTAGTTGGTTTTTTTGGCCTTATCGTCTGGAGAAATAACCGCCGGAACAAAGAAGATGAGCTTGAAGTTCTGCCTTAGCTCAATCATTTTCCTTCTTTTCTCCCGATCCTTTTCTATCTATATCATCAAACTCGACCAAAAGTCTTAAATCTGGGGTTTGCCTGTTTTGGCCAGGATTATATTCGATTTTGTTGTAAAGAAAAAAGTGCACCGGAAGTCAGGTGCACTTTTTTGATCAGAACGAAATGAATATATGAAACCGTTTAAAACCTCATTGTGTAACCAACTCCGACTGATAAGCCGTGGGATTTAATTCGTATGTCCGTTATTTTATCCAGGAACATATCATTTAAGCTATGTCTGTAATTGATATCAAACTGAATGGAACCTGTATCATTCGTTGGGATATTCACACCGGCACCTACCACTGCAGATACATCAAGCCTGTTGTACATGTCATTTTGAAGGTTAATATTAATTGCTGGTAATTTCCAGGATATGATCGCATCTATTTTGGGCTGAAGCTTACCGGATACAGCATATGCGGTCGATGCACCAGCTTTGATATAGGGAGAAATTCCCTTTTCTCCGATCGAATACTTCAGCATCAGGGGCACTTCGATATACTGAAGTCTTGTATCAATTCGGGCGCCTACAGGAAGATCTAATCCAAATACATTGACATTGAAATCTTCTTTCGCAGTGAATCCTCTGGATGTATACTGAGCCCCGGTTAGAAAGGAAATGTGGTTTCCAATTTCTTTTTCAAATTGAAGTCCTGCTGTATACTGTGCTATCGGTTTGATATAAGGATCCAGCAGATCAAGGATACCTAAGCCGGATACCTGTATATCAGAAATACCATATGACCCAAAGGCAGTGATTTTAGTTTGTGAATTACCCACTGTGAACAGACCGAGGCAGAGCAATAATACCAGGGTAAGTTTGGTTCGGAGTGCAAGAATTGTTGTCATGGCAAAATGTTTTAGTTATATAGAAGACGGCAGCCATGACCACGGGTTTCGTAAGAATCAGTTAAGAGGGTTATAATGAACTATTAAAATAAAAAGGCCACATGCGGATATGTAGCCTTATTTTATAAAGAATGGATTACAAAATCCTGTTAGCCAAATTTTTTGACCAACCATAATATAAGCGCGACAGAACCGACTGCAAAAGCTAATAGCCACAGGATGCCTATAGCTGCGCTTGTTAATGCACCTGCGGAAACAACAAGTAATAAAATACCGGCGCCCCATGTAATAATCCAGAGCCAAAACCACCTGTTGACCGGATCGGAAAAAAGTCCTCCGGAATGCTTAGCGGATCCTGATTTAGAAATCTTGTTTATGTGTTTCAAGACGTTTTCGAAACGATTCAGGCGCTTTTCATTTTTCTTAAGCTCTTTTATTTCTGATCGGGTCGAATGATGATCTGGAATCAGTTCATTCATTTCTATTTTCCCCGGCGGACTATCTTCTGTATTGATAGCCGGTGAAGCAGTTAGAATTAGGTGGCTGAAAAATAGACATAAAAAAATGATAAGGCTGGATTTCCGTAACATAAGTAAACGTTGGGTTAGAGACTCTTTAAAAATAATGCTGTTGAACTAATCTAAGATACATCGAAGTATTAAATCTGGGAATAAAATAAAAAAGGCTGTCTCCATGACAGGACAGCCTTTTTTATTATGATGTTAAAGATCTTAGTTCAAAGTATAGCGTGCTGAAAGAGCGCCGTTATCTCCACCAAAACCGCTGTAACCACCACCAATAACGATAGTAGGAAGCCAATCTACACTAAGATTAATTGGTGCATTTGCAAATTTATAATCTAAGCCTAGCGCACCATTTATTCCAAAAGCAAATGACTCGCAATCAGGGCAAAAATCGTAGCTGTAAAGGAAGGCTTGAGCACCGCCACCTACATACCATTGGAGACCATCTACACTGGAAATAGGGAAATGGTATAAATACATAGCCCCAGGATTTATGTAGTTATATCCCGTATTACCCCTGTATCCTAAATACAACTCAATTGCAGCAGGGTCTGAAATAAAAAACTTGTAAGAAACAGCAAGAGGAAATCCTAAACGAAGTCCTACTGCACTTTTATAGCCCTGTGCGTGTGCGCTATTAGCAATAGCAAACAGAACAAGCATCGATAATAGTAAAGCAAATTTTTTCATAGTTAGAGTTTTTATTTTTTAGATTTTGATTACCAAATTCACCGAAATATAAAGAGAATTCAATAACTTTTACTATACTTATTATTAATATATGTTTCTCCCTATTTATTTGAAAATGGATACAATGATAGCATACCCCAGCCTGTAATAAAGCACAGGCCACCAATGGGTGTCAGAATGCCTATATACGGGATATTCAGTCCGGAAAGGCTTTCGGTGGCAATATAGAAGAGTGAGCCGGAAAACAGAATAACACCTGAAATAAAAAATATCCCTGCACTTCTCAGGAGTCGTGAATTCTCATCCTTTATTCCTAAAATCACAACGAATAAGAGTATCAGAACGTGAATAAAAAGGTAAAGCACACCTGTCCTGATGATATCAAGAGAAGGGGTTTCTAATCTGTTTTTAAGGAAATGTGCCCCAAAGGCACCGAATATTACACCGAAAGCACCCAGAACAGAGCCTATGGCCAACAGCCGTCTATAAAATGAATTCATCATAATGACCAGTTTATGGGAGTTTCACCTCTATTTTTCAATATCGTATTCGTTTTGGAAAAATGACTGCAACCACTGAATGCATCTCTTGCCAAAGGAGATGGATGTGCCGCTTCTAATACAGTATGTTTTGAGAGATCTATCAGTTCTTTCTTCGTCCTGGCGTAATTTCCCCATAGCAGAAAGATAAGGCCCTGCCTTTCATTGGAGAGGATTTTTATGACAGCATCCGTAAAAATCTGCCAACCTATTTTACTATGCGATGCTGGCAAATTTTGTTCAACAGTAAGGATGGCATTAAGTAGAAAAATGCCCTGAGAGGTCCACGCGGTAAGATCACCATGTGTAGGTATGACAAATCCTATGTCGCGATTCAATTCTTTATAAATGTTCTTCAGTGAAGCAGGGACAGGTATATTTTTAGGAACTGAAAAACATAATCCCATTGCTTGACCGGCACCATGATAAGGATCCTGACCCAAAATGACCACCTTTACTTTATCAAAAGGGGTCTTATTGAAAGCGTTGAAAATGAGAGGTCCCGGCGGATATATCGTTTTGCCTTTGGCCCTTTCATCAGTTAGAAATTTCTTTATCTGAGAAAAATAAGGTTTTGAAAACTCGACGGACAAATGCTCCCGCCACGTAGGATCTATTTGAACATTTGCGGGATTGAGGTGAGGTAAAGTCACTTAAACCTGATAAGAAATTATGGAAGAAGTGACTCCGACTGGGTTCGAACCAGTAACCTACGCTTTAGAAGAGCGTTGCTCTATCCAATTGAGCTACGGAGCCGTGATTATAGTCTTTGGTTATTGGTTTTAAGAAAGTGGACTGGTTTTAGGTTAAAGGAATTTGTTAAATCTAGAAAAAAGTTATGATTCACTTCGGCCAAAAACCTCTAACCTTTCATTATTCTAAAACCAACAACTAGCTTCTTGACAAATATGTCTGCCAGTCCATGGTCTTGTAGATTTCTCCGGCTGCAAATTTCAATTCTTTAATTAATGCATCTCCTAATTTATAGCCGGGTGAGATGGCAATTGTCTTATAATCAGAATCTAACATGACGAACGATGGAAAAGACATCTGACCATCTAAGATAATGGATGCTAATTCATTGGTTCCTCCTCGGCCGCCGGCTACCCAATTAAAGTCATATCCTTTCCAATGGATGGTTTCCTTTTGTTCAGCATTGAGATGGATTGCATAAAAATCCCTGTTCATCACTTCCACGACAGCAGAATCCCTGAAGGTCGTTTGGTCCATTTTTTTGCACCAGCCACACCAATCAGTATAGACATCGACAAAAATCTTTTTTGGATTTTTGGTATTTGCAGCATCTGCTTCTTCCCAGGTCATCCATTTAATTTCCTGGGCCTGCAAACTCATTGCGCTCAACAGAAGCAGCATAAATAAACAATACTTGGATAAAGCCATTATATTTCTACTTTGATTCAGGACGCAAATATATGCATAAACTCATATTAGGCTTAGGGGGTTCAAGTGGAGCTATATATGCCAGACTTTTACTTGAAAGGTTGGCTAATGTAAAAGATCAGTATGATGAGATAGGGATAGTGATGAGCAAAAATGCCCGGATTAACTGGAGCATGGAGATTCCTGACAGATCGATAGAGAGTTTCGGCCACAAAATCTATGCGACAGACGATTTTAATGCACCCTTTGCAAGTGGCTCAGCCCGATTTAGTACGATGATCATTTGTCCTTGTTCAATGGGGACATTGGCCAGGATCGCCAATGGATATTCAGATGATCTGATGACCCGCGCTGCAGACGTCATCCTGAAAGAAAGGAGAAAACTCATCGTCGTGCCCAGGGAAACGCCTTTCAGCATTATACACCTTGATAATATGAGAAAACTTACAGAGGCTGGAGCGATTATCTGTCCGGCGATACCTTCATTTTACAGCAGACCGGATTCGATTGAAAAGCTTTGTATGACAGTAGTGGATAGGGTGCTGGATCTTGCCGGATTTCAACTGGATACGTACAGGTGGGGCGAAAAAGAATAACGAATAACGCGTAACGAATAACAAAGGTTAATCTACAATCACTAAATTCTTTTTGCTTATTGCCTATTGACCATTGGCTATTGCCTATTGCATTTTCTCTATTCACTATGCCCTATGCTCTCTGCTCTTTGCTCTTTGCTCTTTGCCAAAGTAGCCCCGGCGGGGATCGAACCTGCATCAAAAGTTTAGGAAACTTCTATTCTATCCATTGAACTACGGGACCAAATATTCAAATAACTTCTCTTTTCTCATCTGCGTGAGGTAAGCGGCTGCAAATATAGAATTAAGGGCTATTATTGGAGGAGTCGAATGCTTTTTAGATTGGAAAGTGCTGATTCACACCTCATTAACAGCGATTCATAAATTTGGACTTCCTTTATATATAGACTTATTATATTTTTGACCCATTCTTGAAAACAAAAAAAACACTTTAGAAATGAATCTATTTAAAAACCTATTTGTAGCTCTTATTGCAGTCGTTTCATTGACTATGGTAGCCTGCCAGGGTGGAGCAAATGATGCAAAAGATAAAGCAAGAGAAAGTCTTGCCACAACACCAGCTGAAGGACAACCAGCAGCTGCAGGTCAACCAGGTGCAAATCCAGAAGAAGCAGTTCCATCAGGACCTACAACTTCAATGGCTTTCGAAGAAACTGATTTCGATTTCGGTACAGTCAACGAAGGCGAGCATGTTAAACACACATACAAATTCAAAAACACCGGTAATGAACCTTTGATTATCGCAAGCGCTAAAGGTAGCTGTGGATGTACAGTTCCGAAATGGCCTTCTGATCCAATCGCTCCGGGACAAACCGGCGTGATCGATGTAGAATTTGATAGCAAAGGCAAACCAGGCAAGCAAACAAAAAGGGTAACCGTTACAGATAATACTGTTCCGGCTCAATCATTCCTCAATATCACAGGAAATGTAAATAAAGACCCTAATGCACCTGCATCACCAACACCAGTACCACCAAGCAAATAATTATTATTTGTTTGTTGATTAAAAGAATCAATGCCTGTAAAGAGAAATCTTTACGGGCATTTTTAATTTTATAAGATGAAGTCCTATTTCTCGCTGATCAAGTTTGCCCATACCGTTTTTGCACTTCCGTTTGCATTGCTTGCTTTTTTCCTTGGACTTAAACTTGATCATTCACCTTTCAACCTTACATTAATCGGACTCATACTTCTTTGTATGATTTTCGCAAGGAGTGCAGCGATGGCCTTCAATAGGTATATAGACAGGGGTTATGATGCGAAAAATGCGCGAACGCTACGAAGAGAGATTCCTGCCGGTGTCATCAAACCATCCTCTGCTCTTCTCTTTGTAGTTTTGATGTCAGTCGCTTTCATGTTCACGACATTTTGGATTAATCCTCTTTGCTTCTATTTGTCACCTTTCGCTTTGCTGGTGATCCTGGGCTACAGTTACACGAAACGATTCACATGGCTGTGCCATTTTATTTTGGGTATTGGATTGGGCCTTGCACCTGTTGGTGCTTTTTTAGCGGTAACAGGGAGATTTCACTTATTACCCATATTATATGGCATCATGGTCATGCTATGGGTCAGTGGTTTTGATATCATTTATGCTCTCCAGGATGAAGAGTTTGATAAAATAAACGGCCTCCATTCTATCCCCGGAAGATTCGGAAATAAAACAGCAAATCAAATTTCAATTGGATTGCATTTTGTTTGTGCCTGTATTTTGCTTTTTATTACCTGGTATCAAAGTCAGTTGTTTCCCTCTCTTGGATTTCTACACTGGATAGGGGCAATAGGGTTTGCAGGATTATTATTTTGGCAACATCGTTTAGTCAAGCTAAATGATCTGAGTAAAATCAATCAGGCATTTTTTGAAACGAATGGGATTGCGAGCATACTTTTTGGAAGTGCCGTGATTATTGATGTGTTGATGTGATTATCTTTTTTGCCCCTAAATCCCCTATGCTTCGACTTGCATTTCTCATCCATGGGCTCCAGCTCAGCAACCAGGGGACTTTTAATTTCACCTTATGCTTAATGAGAGGCACTAATTATCACTTATAAAATTCAATTCCTGGCTGATCATTTTCAAAAGTCCCCTTTAGGGGATTTAGGGGCAAAGACGAGATCATTCCAGTTTCTTCTTCAAAATCTTATTCTTCACATTGAATACAAACTCATCTGTTGTATTTGATTTTGGAAATGGGATGGACGGAAAAGGCACACCAAGAAAGTTACACAGTGGCTCCCATCCCTGCTTTACATCATAGATCAACATTCTTTCTCTTGGAATGGATTTAAGCACCTCTGCATTATATTCATTAAAGACGTTTATCACTTTTGATTTATTTTTCAGATCTTCTCCAAAGACTTTTCTTACCATCATGCCATTGAATTTCAACACGCGTAAGCGTTTCCTTAAGGCTGAAGAAAATGGTAACAGGATCATCATTTTTAACATGCGTAGAGGAGTTGGTTGCGTCGCCCAAAAAATGGTATCACTTACACTTTTAAACCAGGATTCGGGTTCACGGGTAGTGTGTATCACTTTTGCTTCAGGGTATTTCGCAAGGATATCTTTATAATATCTTATCACCGGAAAATCACAGGCGGATCGATAGCCATTAAATAAAGCCTCCCAGTCGACGGATTCTCCGCGTTCAGCCTTTTCAAAATAAACCACTTCTTCAGGGTGAAGAAATAATTCATACATGTGATAGCATTTGCCAAATCCTAAATATTCCAATGCTGTTTTTAAGGAAGTGGTCCCTGTTCTTCCCTGTCCTGTACCAAAGACTTCTAATGCCATAAAAGTGAATTTTAGATTATTAAAATTAATTTAGGATTACGCCCTCTTGCTCATTTCCAGAAATGAAATGAATTTTTCCATGGCCACGGCACGATGACTTATTTTGTTTTTTAAACTATCTGGTAATTGACCAAAGGTCTGATCAAAACCTTCCGGTATGAAAATAGGATCATATCCAAATCCTCCATGGCCTGCAGGTGTATGAGCGATGGTGCCTTCGACCTTGCCTTTAAATACATGCATTTCTTTTGACTCATCGAGATAAGCAATCACGGAATGAAATCGTGCACTTCGATTTGATTGATCCTTTAATTCTGATAACACTTTTTGCATGTTGACTACACTGTCTCTTTCTATTCCACCATATCGGGCGGAGAAAACACCCGGTCTTCCATCAAGCACATCGATTTCCAATCCACTATCATCGGCGAAACAATTCATTCCTGTCCGATCAAAAACGAAATAGGCTTTTGCTTTTGCATTTTCCTCATATGTTTCGAATGGTTCGGGGATCTCCATTGTCCAATTAATATCTCTGAGTCCCAGAAGTGAATAACCATCAGGTAGTAAAAACCTGATCTCTTCTACTTTGTGATTATTATTACTTGCAAACAAAATTTCCCTGATCATTGGTGATCTGATTCTTTTTTCTTTTGATCGTTTTGTTTTGAATGGATGTAAGATTGCATAGATGACCAGAGTTGTTTTTTAGCAGCAGGTTGATCGATCAGTTCAGCCAGACTGATCGTCAGAATGAAACAAAAGGATTCCAGGTAACGGATACCCGGTTGGTTCAGATCAATCCAGATGCCTAATGATGAAGGTTGAATGCCAAAACTAATAACCAATGTTGCTGATTCAGTATCCATATCAGACAGAATGATGCTCTCATCTTTGCTACAAACAATGACCCTTACGTCATGAGAAAAATTGGCTTTCAGCGCCTCGCAGATTTTTTGAAGCAGCTCTTCATGAGGGGGTAAAAGGGGTTGATCAGTCACGATCCATAACCACTTTACCACTTTAGCATTTTCCTTATTTAAGGTTTCTGGAATTATATAGGTTGTGAAAGGGGTCATTTACCAAATATTATATTAGGTTTTTGCCGGAAATAAATATAAAAGAATTCTTTCAAGATATATAACAGACTGACTATGAGATCAAAATGAATTTATTTAATTTTGCAGAAAATCAAAAGCTAATGAAGGACTTAACCATTAACCTGACCTCTGAATCAAGGATCTCAAAGGTAGACTTTCATAATCTTCCTTTTGGTAAGATTATTTCCGATCACATGTTCGAAATTGATTTTGATGGGAAGGAATGGGTTAATCCCCGTATCAGTCCTGTCCATAAGATGGAAATCAGTCCGATGAACATGGCTCTTCATTATGGACAGTCCATATTTGAAGGAATGAAAGCTTCTAGGTCTCAGGATGGAACTCCTTTATTATTCAGGCCGGAACTTCACTCACAGAGATTAAATGAATCGGCTCATCGGATGTGCATGCCCAGGCTCCCACTGAATATCTTCATGGAAGCGGTACACACATTGGTAGGTATCGAGCAAGAGTGGATTCCAAAAATAGAAGGCAGTGCACTTTACTTACGCCCACTGATGTTTGCCACAGATGAGATGGTGGGTGTAAAGTCATCAGATACATTTAAGTTTTTGATTATTTGCTTACCTGTTGGACCGTACTATCCAAAACCAATCAAGCTTTTGGTTGAGAATCATTACATCCGTGCTGCACCCGGTGGAGTAGGAGAGGCCAAGACTGCAGGAAATTATGCAGCTGCGCTTTATCCATCTAAACTGGCCAGAGATAAAGGTTATGATCAGGTGATCTGGTTAGATGCTATTCACAATAAATATGTTCAGGAATGTGGCACGATGAATATTTTCTTCGTGTTCAAAGATGAGGTTGTAACCCCAGCAACGACAGGAACTATATTAAAAGGCATCACACGTGAATCTGCTCTTGAAATATGCAGAAGCAATGGTCACAATGTGAGCGAACGTGAATTGTCGATTGATGAAGTGCTGCAAAAATTTCATGCTGGTGAACTCGTCGAAGTATTTGGAACAGGAACTGCAGCGCTAGTGGCTAATGTTGAAGAGATCAGCTTCAATGACGAGATCATGAAGCTGGATCCAAACAAATGGCAATTATCAACTTCCATTCGTGATGAAATCAACCATATGCGTTTTGGTACGATGAAAGACAAACGCGGATGGACAGTCCCTGTCAACGAATCGGTCAGCATACCCGCATAAATAGTATGACAATTTAAATCCCCACTGTTGAAGAATAGTAGATGATTTGATTCTTCAAGAGCATTAATAAACCAATCTACAAATTAGTCCTAAAAAAAATCCCGCTCTCGAAGGAGGCGGGATTTTAATTGATGTTGTAAAATAAAAAAATCCCGTCATCCTTTCGGAGACGGGATTTTTTATAATTTAATTTATCTGAATCTGAATCTGATTCTGCGTCATCTGCTTAATCTGTGGTGATTAATCTGATTCTGCGTCATCTGTGAAATCTGCGGTTACATCATGCCACCCATTCCGCCGCCGCCGCCGTGCATATGACCACCACCACCAGCTCCGCCTTCTTCTTTCTTATCATTGACGACACACTCTGTAGTCAGGATCATACCAGCTATTGAAGCTGCATTTTCAAGTGCTATCCTGGTCACTTTCGTAGGATCGATAACTCCTGCTTTCTTCAGATCTTCATATTTATCAGTTCTGGCATTGTAACCTATGCTTCCTTTGCTTTTGATTACTTCCATAAGTACAACCGAACCTTCAACACCTGCATTTTCAGCAATGATTCTCAGAGGCGCTTCAAGTGATTTCTTCACAATTTGAATACCAATAGTCTCGTCTTCATTCAGTCCTTTAAGGTTTTCAATGGCTTTGATTGCATTTACTAATGCAACACCACCGCCTGTGACGATTCCTTCTTCAACAGCTGCTCTCGTTGCACTCAGGGCATCATCTACACGCGCTTTCTTTTCTTTCATTTCGACTTCAGTAGGTGCACCGATAAAAAGAACGGCAACACCACCTGCTAATTTTGCAAGACGTTCCTGAAGTTTTTCTTTATCGTAGTCAGAGGTAGTTGTTTCAATCTGTTGTTTGATCTGGTTGATTCTGGCTGTGATCATTTCTTGTGTTCCTTTGCCATCAACGATAGTTGTATCATCTTTATCAACGGTGATCTTTTCAGCCTGACCAAGATGTTCGAGTTCTACACCCTCTAGTTTGTAACCTTTCTCTTCACTGATCACTGTACCTCCTGTAAGGATCGCGATATCTTCAAGCATTGCTTTCCGACGATCTCCGAATCCCGGAGCTTTTACAGCTACGATCTTCAATTGAGCACGTAAACGGTTAACAACTAAAACACCGAGTGCCTGGCTATCGACATCTTCTGCTATGATCAACAACGGACGACCTGCACCGATAGCTTTTTCAAGTACAGGAACGATTTCCTGCATGTTGGAGATTTTCTTGTCGTAGATGAGGATAAGAGCATCTTCATATTCCGCGATCATCTTCTCTGCATTGGTAACAAAATATGGAGAAAGGTAACCACGATCAAATTGCATACCTCTTACTTCTTCAAGATAAGTATCAGTTCCCTTTGCTTCTTCTACTGTGATGACTCCATCTTTGGATACACGACGCATAGCGTCAGCGATCAGTTTTCCTATTTCTTCATCATTATTGGCAGAAATAGAACCGACTTGTTCGATTTTTTCAAAGTCATTGCCGATTACTTCTGATTGTTTCTTCAGATCTTCGATGACAGCCTTAGTCGCTTTATCGATTCCTCTTTTGAGATCCATTGGATTAGCGCCGGCTACTACATTTTTCATGCCTGCATTTACCATAGCTTGAGCCAGAACAGTAGCTGTAGTCGTACCATCTCCAGCTATATCAGCTGTCTTTGATGCTACTTCTTTAACTAGCTGGGCGCCCATATTCATTACAGGATCATCAAGATCGATGTCTTTAGCTACCGTAACACCATCTTTTGTGATCGTAGGTGCGCCGAAACTTTTCTGTAGGATGACATTCCGGCCCTTAGGACCTAATGTAACTTTGACGGCATTGCACAAAGCGTCAACACCTGATTTTAATTTTTCTCTTGCCTCTGTATTAAAGCTAATTTCTTTAGCCATTGTTTTATGATTTTATCTGCGTTAGAAGTTTATTGTTGAATACTTGAAAGGAATCGATGCGTTTTAATTCAAAATGACCAGGATGTCATCTTCGCGCATGATGAGGTAGTCAACACCATCATGTGATAATTCCTGCCCTGAATATTTTCCGTAGAGTACCACGTCACCTACCTGTACAGTCATGAGGTTTCCTTCTTTACCCGGTCCGACCGCGATGACTTCACCACGTTGTGGTTTTTCTTTAGCTGTATCCGGGATGATAATGCCGCTCTTTGTCTTTTCCTCTGCAGGAGCCGGTTTGATCACCACCCGGTCATTAATGGGTTTAAGTTTCATAGATTTTAGATGATTTTACGTGTTTATTGATTTTTTTCTGTACTCGTCCCTATCATAAGATATGCCATCATGGACTTATCTGCCATAATTTCAGACCTTCTGCAGGACTGTCCATTTAATAGATGGATTCTGTTTTGGAACAATGAATATGCTGCCATTATGACAATCCAGACCTTGTAAAGGTTGTGAATGGATGATGATAAGGGAAAATAAACAGGAGCTAAGCTTTTCCCGTTGGAAAGAGTAGTTATTTCGCGAAAAAGCTTGCGAATATACACAGGGCAAAAAGCGTGGCGGCTAATCCCCATGTGAGCTTTTCGATGAAATCAACTGATCTGGCTGCACCAAACATCTGATTAGCGCTCTGGCCTCCAAACGTACTGTCTACGCCACCACCTTTTGGGTTCTGAATCAGGATCACAGCCATCAAAAGGACGCAAACCAAAGCAATGAATACGGTTAATACTTTAAGCATGATAAATGAAGATAATTATTTAAGAGCCTCAATTTTGGCTGCAAAGAAACTACTTTTTTCGGGATATTTTTCCATTAGCTGCATATACATCTCTATGGCCTTATCCTTGTACCCCTGAGCGGCAAGCAAATCAGCAAAGGTCTCTGACACCCCGCTGCGGGCCATAGAAGACATTTGGTCCAGGCCATAGTCATCATCGTATGGGTGGACGTATTCAGAGCCCCTGAGCCCCTTTAACCAGCGAGTGTATGGAGATAAAGACTCATCGACAGACATCGTTTCGTGACCTGGTTGATCTGCATCCGGAATAGCCGATGCTTCATCACGCGCTTTCTTTACCAACTTTCGAACTCGTTTTCCGACTTTGCCTGGTTGAGGGTCAGTTTTGGCTTCCCCGAGAGGTTCATTTGTATCAGGAATATCTTCAGATATCGGAGCTTGTGGCTCCTCAGATTCTGCTTCAGGAGCTATTTCGTCTTCAGCCCAATCAACCTCCAGGGTGTTTTCGACGTTGTTTCTGGCCATGATTTGTTTTGGCCCCTCATCGTCGAGTGATTCAGGATTATTCTTTTCAGGCTGGGCCGACGAAGAATTTTCATCAGCATCCATCCCATTTGTTCCATTCCATTGATTGATAATCTTTTGTTTAGTTAATTCATAAAGAAGAAGATGATCCATCTGATGCAAAGGATCGACAGTCTTTAAATTGAAATCGTGTGGATTTGTTTCCCAGAGAGACCCATTACCCAAAGCAGGATCAAGTGCCTCCGGGACACCTGGTCGTGCGATATGGTCTGGATCCTTTTCTTCCATCTTGAAGCCTACCAATTATTGAATGCCTGGTTAAAGATATCCTCCAGAATCTGTTTGAAGATAACATCGATAAGCTCATCCTGCACCTGAAGCAAATTTGTCTCAGAAGGGAAGTCCTCAAAATGAGAAAATGATTTTGTCCATTTATCTTTCGGATCCAGATTGTTAGTGTATTCAACCGAAAGACTTATTGTCAATCTGTTGAAAGAAGTTCTTTCTCCGGGTTGAGGAGCTACAGAAGTAACATTGAATCCTTGTATGGTGCCATTAAATTCGAGATGAGGATTTTCATCTGTGTATTTAAGGCTTGATTCTTTTGAGATTTTGTCTTTGAGTGATTCAGCAATTGTCTGTGTTATCGTCGCCGGGGCATTTAACGCTGTCAGCTTAAAATTTCCGACATAATAAGTCTTTACATCGGGGGCGATACTGTATCCTTTCAATGAATAACAACCTGATAAAGTGGAAATAAACATTAGCAGTACCATTGCAAAAATTTCATTTCGCAATGATATTTTGAAGGCTTTTGCCTGAGTTCGCACCTGGGAATTTGACATTTTCTCAGATGTCATATTGCTTAATTTTCCGATACAGAGTTCTTTCTGAAATACCTAATTCAAGAGCGGCTTCTTTGCGTCTTCCTCCGTGGCGTTTGAGTGATTTTTTGATCATGTCTTTCTCCATGTCTTCGAGAGCAAGACTTTCATCAACCAGTTCACCATTGGTATATTTTTTATCCTCGATGATGAGAGGTGCTCTGTCATGGTTGGTGTTTATTGGATAAATATCCTGTGATGCTGTAGACCATGGTTCAGCGGAAACCAACTCAGTCGCAGAAGAAGATGGTTGAATGGGTCTGAAATTCATGGATTCCGGAACACGAAGATTATTACCACGGATGAGTTCAAAGACAAGCTGCTTGAGATCATGCAGATCTCCTTTCATATCGAATAAAAGCTTGTATAAGATTTCTCTTTCGGGAAAGCCATCGGCGGAACCCCTTGTCAAAGCAGGAAGATTTGTTTTTGCTAGATGAGGTGCGATTTGCAACAATGTTTCTGCATCAATTTGTTTGTCTTCCGACAGTACACTTAGTTGTTCAATAAGGTTTTTAAGTTCCCGGATATTGCCCGGCCAGGAATATTTTATAAGAATATTTTTTGCCTGGTCATCAAAACGGATGGATTCGGTGTGATAAGTTTCTGCAAAATCAACTGCAAATCTCCTGATCAGAATATTAATGTCTTCCGGTCTTTCTTTCAGACTTGGGATGTGAATAGGGACAGTATTCAACCTGTAATAAAGATCATCCCGGAAGCGGCCTTGTCTGATACGTTCTTTGAGATCAACATTACTTGCAGCGATCACACGTACATCAGTTTTTTGGACATGGGAAGATCCAACTTTCATAAATTCTCCTGATTCCAGCACACGCAGCAGATAGGTCTGTGTATCCATCGGCATCTCACCGACTTCATCCAGAAATATGGTACCTCCATCAACAGATTCAAAGTAACCTTTACGATCTGCAGTAGCGCCTGTAAATGCTCCTTTCTCATGGCCGAATAATTCTGAATTGATCGTGCCCTGTGGTATAGCACCACAATTGACAGCTATGAATTTGTTGTGCTTACGTGGACTCAGAGCATGAATGATGTGGCTAAAAACTTCTTTACCGACACCGCTTTCACCGGTGATGAGGACTGTAAGTTCAGTACCTGCAACACGTGCTGCTGTATTCAATGCCCTGTCAAAAAGCAGTGACCTGCCGACAAGGCCAAATCGTTGTTTTATGGAAGCAGCATCACTCATCAGGAAAATGTAATTATGCCTTTACAATACGGCCTTTCAATGTTGCACTGTTACTTGATTC
>JBATMM010000626.1:0-3362 GCA_049289835.1 Saprospiraceae bacterium
GATAATAATACAACTTGACGCGTCTGTCTCGCCATTATACTTTCCACAGCAGCATAAATCATATAAAGTGCTGCAAGACCGATCACCGCATTGAGATATCCAAGAATAGCAAAACCTAATGATAGAATCAGTACGCCGAGACTAATCATTACCTGAGCTTGTGTTCGCTTAAGTCCACCTAACAGAAAAACAGATCCTGCAAACATCAACAGAGGTAGCACAACCCACACATCAAATTTGAGCGCGAGTATAAAAAGTGTCGCGAGTATAAAAAACAAAATCGGAATCCATATCGCCAGCCCTTCACGAAACAGTACAATAAAAATGGAAAAGAAAACAAGTGCAGAACCCGCATCACCTTGCGCAAGCACAAGCAGCGTAGGCAATAAAATAATACCCGATGCGATCATCAGATCTCTTGTATCAGATACTCTGGTACGATGATGACCCAGAAATGAAGCCAATGCCATCACGGTGCCCATCTTCGCAAGTTCTGCTGGCTGAAGATTGAACCAACCTAACTCAAACCAACTCCTCGACCCATTGATCGTCGACCCGAGTATCAATACGAGTACAAGCAGAAAAATAGTAAATGCATAAAACGGATACGCAACACCCGACCAGAATTTCCAGTCGATCAATTGGGTCAATGTAAGAATGAAAAAAGTCGCAATGACAAATATGGTTTGCTTACCGGCCTGTGTGGAAAAAAAAGGCACAACAGAATCCGGTTGATAGCCCGCAGCATAAATCATCATCAGACCGATGATGACCAGGCTGATGACAATCGCAAAACTTATCCAATCAAATTTCCGCATGGGGGTCGCTCATCTTTATTGATCGTACAGCAACATTTCGTCAGTCTTGATCAGGTCCTCTACGATGATAGCTCCCGGATAATCATGCTGTAGTTTTTTCAAAAAGGCCTGCGCTTTTTGCATCGTCAGAAATGCACCCGTCTTGAGATGAAAATAGGGTTGGTTATTGACCATGTGCGTGGGGTAATCAGGATACTTGTTTTCAAATATTCTCTTCTCTTTTTCCACCTGTCGTCTGTCCACCGTAGCTAAAAGTTGTATTCTCCATCCGCTGACTTCAGCATTATCCAGATTATATGTTTTCCATCGCTCGATCAGATCAGTGATGGAGGCCTGTTCGATGATCTGCGCATCAACCCTTGAGTAAGAACATAAAAGAATAAGACATGCGAATGCCAGCTTAAGTAATTCTTTTCCTTGTATATTCCTTCTCATATTCACAACCCTATTCAAAATATTCATTCATTAACGATGACGACAAGCTCCTGAGTACCATCTGGTCGAAGGTAAGTATGATCAATATACTGCGCCAGTTGAATGGAACGACGAAGATAACATAACCACCACTGGATTGGGTCAAACCGCTACCTGATGTTCGCGTAAAGCTGAATTGAGAGATACTTTTTTGTCTGTTGATGCCTGGCGCTGACCGATGATCAATGCGCAACTGACATTATACTTTCCTGCAGGATACTCTCGCTCATAGCTTCCCGGGATGACTACCGATCTGGCCGGTACACGTCCTTTGTGGATGACAGGTTTACTTCCGGTCACATCAATGATATGAGTTGATTGAGTTAGGACGACATTGGCCCCCAGGACTGCTTCCTGTTCGACAATCACGCCTTCCACGACGATACATCTTGACCCTATAAAACAATCATCCTCGATGATGTTCGGACTGGCCTGTGGAGGCTCCAGGACGCCGCCTATGCCTACACCACCGCTCAGGTGCACATTGCGTCCTATCTGGGCACAGGAGCCAACAGTGGCCCATGTATCGACCATGGTACCCGACCCAACATAAGCCCCGATATTGACATAAGAAGGCATCAGGATAGCCCCAGATTCAACAAAAGCTCCATATCTGACCAGAGCGTGAGGGACGACCCGAACTCCCTGTGCGGCAAAGCCTTTCTTGAGCGGAATTTTATCGTGGAATTCAAAAGGACCAATTTCGATAGTCTCCATGGTCTGAATAGGGAAATATAATGTGATCGCCTTTTTAACCCATTCATTGACCTGCCAAAGGCCGGGAGATATCCTTGTTGCTACCCTTAATTCACCATTATTGATCAATTCAATACAGTCTCTGATAGCTTTTTGTATTGTGCTATCCTGTAATAGAGACCTGTCTTCCCAGGCGGATTCGATGGTGGCTTGTAAGGACTGCATTGGCGTGTGATTGTGGGCTGCACAAAGATGGGATTGTCTGTGCCAAATCACCAAACGGCGATTCGCCTTTGTTGGAGTTTTCTCCAACAAATACCGGATGAGTACCAGAGAGTTGCCGGAGAGAACTCCTGCAATGGCGATACACCTCATCAGGTGGCAGGAGCAAACTCCTGCCACGGCATGTCGTTGCCATGGTTGGAGTTTGCTCCAACCATTAGCGGAAACTTCAGTAGCAAACGCCTTTGTTGGAGTTTTCTCCAACAAATAACCCCAATTAAGGTGATGTTAATACATTACACATTATAAAAATATATTATCTTTAGGCCGGTTTTAATCTGGTCAACTCGAAAACTACAGACATCATGAATAGAATAATCACTATACTCGTCACCATCTTCATCCTTCTGCTCCTCTATATCTGGATAAGTCATGTATGGGGTCCTGACAACCCAAGACATCCACAACAGATCGTTGATGCCACACAAAGCGAACACACGCTTGGTGCCGACGATCCAAGCACGGATATTGATACTTTTCTGAACACAAGTCCGGATCCCATGGGCAATGGTACGGCTACAAAAAGTGAAGTAACGTCTGAAAATAAAACTCAGGAAGTAACAGAGCAAGTGAAATCAGAACCCGTCAATACGGAACCTGAAAAAACAGAGCCAAAGAAACCTGAAACCGTAAAACCTGAAACCGTAAAACCTGAAACTGTAAAAACACAGTCTGTAAAAAAGGAAGCAGCACCGGAGAAAAAACCTGTTGCTAAAACAGAAACAAAATCAAAAGCAGTAGCTACACAAACAGCACCTGCACCGAAAACAACACAAGCTGTAGCCAAGAAAACATCATTGCCAAACACTGAAGGCAAACACCTTGTCATCGCAGGTAATTTTCTTCAGATGGTCAATGCAGAACAACGCATGGCTGAATTGAAAAAGGCCGGGTTCAAAGATGTAGAGATTCTCAATTTTGATCTTTCAGAATATCACACCGTATGTGCCGGACGATTTACAGATGTGAATGAAGCAAGGCGGCTGGTGAAAAAATTAAAGGACTATCATAAGATAGATGCTTACGTCAGAGTAGGGAACTGATGTGCGGACGGTCATCGCTGACAAAGACCGAAAAAGAACTAGAAGAACG
>JBATMM010000627.1:0-13236 GCA_049289835.1 Saprospiraceae bacterium
GGAGGTGAAAGAGCGAGATTAGCATTAGCATGTATGATTCTTTCACAAACGAATTTGCTCATTATGGATGAGCCTACACACCATTTGGATATTCAAGCCAAACAACGATTGAAAGATGCGCTAATGGAATATCCCGGAGCACTCATCATCATATCACACGACAGGGATTTTTTGACCGGACTGACATCAAGGACAATAGAATTTGGTGGTGGACAGATCAAAGAATACCTCGGGGATATCGATGAAATGCTGGTTAAAAAAGGAATTGAAAATTTGGACGCACTCACGATCGCACGTGCTCAGGCTGTAGAGGATAAATCAAAAGTGAAGCTTGAAGCAAAAGAAGCTAAGCAGGAAATAAAGGAAACACGTTCTAAGAAAACTGAACTGATAAGCCCTCAGGAGAAAAAAAATATGCAACGTCGTTTTTCACAGATTGAAAAAGATATCGCCGGTTGTGAATCTGTGATTAAAGAGAATGAAGTAAAACTTGCAGACCCTGATTTTTATAAATCAAATGATTTTTTCAATTACGTCAGCAAGTATGAATCGAAAAAGAAGGAATTGGAGAAACTCATGGTAGAGTGGGAGAAGCTTGCAGACGAAATGTCTAATGCTTAAGAATCTCACATAGGGACAAAAAAAATGCCGGTATCACCCTTTGGTTACCCCGGCAAGTCTCACCCCTTTATTAATCTTAATCAGTTTTCAAATTTGATTGATCCTGATCTGTAGTTACTTTTTATTTATTCGTTCTAACTTTTCTGAACGATCAACATTGTAAAGGTCACTTATAATTTAGGTTCAAACATGGACGAAAACACCTATTTTTTATTTTCAGGGTTTACCCCTATTTCGTCTTTCCTTCAATTATTGAATCGCGATTTTCTTTAGAAAAGATTGATCGCCATCCTGAATCTTCAGATAAAAGATACCTGTCAGCCATGTCGGAAAATTCAATTCTATCCCTGTTGTATTGGAAGAAAGAATTGGAAGATTGACCTTCATATCGACTTGTTGTAAATCAAACAAATCAGCCAGGACTTTAGTTGTGACATCCAACCTGGAATATTCAAGATGGAGTGATCGCATGTGTGTATTGCGCCTGATTGACATAGAACCGGCATTTTTCATCAGTTGCATGGGAATAGATTCTGATTGTTATACAAAGATGGGTAGACGCTCAGGTCAAATTCTACATGGTATACCCTGAATAATATTTTTAATTATTCAGGATATTTCTATTGAAGGGATTCCTCATTCTTTCGCTTGAGATAAAAATACGTCTCATGTTGAGAGCGCACTGCCAGATCAGATCCATGTCTGTTGTATTCATTGATATGATTGTAGTTCAATGATCTTGATTTGACATTATCACTGGTTTGAATATTCAATATGTCTTTGATTTCCGCAATCAGCCTTGGATCATAGATCGGGAAACTGGTTTCAATCCGGAATGAAAGATTGCGTTCCATCCAATCCGCTGATGATAAGTAGATAACCTCCTGTCCTCCGTGGTGGAATATAAAAACCCGGCTGTGCTCCAGAAAACGATCGACAATACTGAACGCATTGATATTCTGACTGAGGTGTTTCTTGCCTGCTACTAATGAGCAAATACCACGAATATTCAATTCTATATTGACACCTGCATCACTTGCTTCATAGAGCTTCTCTATCATTTCTTCATCCTGGAGGCTATTGAGTTTAAGCCTGATGGAGCCCTCCCTGCCTGCTAAAGCTTCAGCCATTTCGAAATCTATCAACTGTGAAAGCGCCTTTCTTAGATTGAACTGACCCACGAGTAAATGCTTAAAGTCTTCATTCGGCAATTTGACGGTCTCTAAAAATGAAAATATGCGGGCTACCTCATTCGTGATCCTTGAGTCGGCTGTAAACAACCCGAGGTCACTGTATATTTTAGCAGTGACCTCATGAAAATTGCCAGTACTTAAATAAGAATAGAGTTGAGGTCCATCTTTCTCAATTCTTCTGACCAATGCTATTTTGCTATGGACTTTAAGACCCGGGAAACTATATCTCACCACAATACCGGCTCGTTCCAATTGTTCTCCCCATCTCAGATTGGCTTCCTCATCAAAGCGGGCTTTAACTTCAATAAACGCATATACTTGTTTACCGGATTTAACAGCATTGATCAATGCATCCATTATACGGCTGTTAGGAGCGACCCGATACTGAACGATTTTGATATGGGTGACATTCGGATCCCTGGCTGCATGCTCAAAAAACTGAATGACTGGTTCGTATTTGTGGTAAGGGATATGGATAAGATGATCCGATGCCCGAATAGGTTCAAATATGGATTCCTGACCTGCAAATGGGGCATAATCCATCGGAGGTAATGGCTGATCTTTCAAATGCGTTTTCCCATAAGATGGAAAACTGAAGAAATCGAAATTGTTATGATACCTGCCTTCAGGAAACAAACCCAATTTTTCTACGCCAAGGACATCCATAAGATAGTGAAGAAAGCTGGTCGGAATAGTCTTATCATAGACTAATCTTGAAGCAGGACCTACATCGCGTTTCGCCAAACTCGATTTTATTTTTTTTACTAAGTCCCCCTGGTATTCATCATCGATGTACAACTCTCCATCTCTGGTCAATTTGATTGAATAAGTATCCAGGATTTGATAGCCAGGGAAGAGCCACATCACACTATGTCGGACGATGTCATCCAGCATGATGAGTTCATGACCGGGTTTATTGGTAGGAAGTTCTATGAATCTGGGAAGGTGATCAGAAGGAATTTTGATGATGCCATAATGAGGTTGATTGGACTCATCATCCTTGTCTTTCATCGCTATAGCGAGATATAGGGCGGCATTGTTGAGAAAGGGCCTTATTTTTTCTTTAACCAGTAATACAGGCTGTACAAAGGGAAGGAGATTGTCCTGGAAAAAAGTATCGACGAATGCTTCCTGTTCCTGTGTAAGATCTTCACGAAGAACGAGATGAATATCGTGACGTTTTAACTCAGGAACTATTTGCTCGATAAATATTAAACTGAATTCAATGGCTTGTTCACTTACTACTTTTTGAATATTCAGGAGTACGGCTTCAGGGTCGTAATCCAGTTGGCGCATCGTCTTTTTTCCAACTCTCAAAAGATTTCGATGATTGGCAACGCGTACTCTGAAAAATTCATCAAGATTGCTGCTGTAAATGGCAAGAAATTTTAGTCTTTCTAAAAGAGGAACGTTAGGATCCTTGGCTTCCTGGAGCACGCGATAATTAAAATACAACCAGCTGATATCGCGGTGAACAAAACGACTCGATTTTAAAGTATTATCCTTTGACATTAGCGGCTGTGAAAATCAGTGATTCGGAAGTCTTTGTTATTAATTTAGAACAGGTAAAAAGCCCCTTTCGTATGAATAAACTGACTTTCCTTTATTATGAAAGGGTTAAAGTAGCCTAATTTGTGGTTTTTGCAAAATTTTAGCTTTAAAGCCAAATAGGGCAAAAATCACACCAATGAAACCTTTCCGGAGGCTCTTGACAGAACTCTTTGCGGCTTTTGCGCCTTTGCGAGACTCTCAGAATTTTTACCTTCAGGATAGAGCCATCGCAACAGGGGCTGGCTATCTTTGTTAAATCTGAAAAATCTAATCATTAAAGTAGAATACAACATATATGAATGGAATTCGTAGAAAAATAGTGGCCGCAAATTGGAAAATGAATACCACGGTCACCCAGGGTGAAAAATTAGTTGATGAGATTTTGAAGAATTTACCTGCACAATTGGATTGTTCTCTAATTATTGCTCCTCCGTTTACACACCTGCCAATGCTTGTGAAAAAAGTGGAGGGCACTAAGATTTGCAGCGCCGCACAGAATTGTCATCAGGAAAAATCAGGCGCGTTTACCGGAGAAATTTCAGTAGACATGTTAAGTGATCTGGGCGTAAACTACGTGATCATAGGTCACTCCGAAAGAAGGCAATTATTTCATGAGAATAATGAGGTCGTCAAGCTTAAACTGAATGCTGTGCTTGGTGCGGGCCTGCTTCCCATTTTTTGTTGTGGAGAACCTCTTGATATCAGGGAGTCTGAAAGGCAAAATATTTTTGTCCATCAACAGCTGGAAGAAAGTTTGTTTCATCTTGACCCGGATGATTTTGCAAAAGTTTGTATCGCTTATGAGCCTATATGGGCTATTGGAACAGGTGTGACAGCATCACCTGAGCAAGCGCAGGAAATGCATATGTTCATCAGAGACAAAATTGCTATCCGGTATAATAAGATAGTAAGTGAAACAACAAGTATCCTGTATGGAGGAAGCATAAAAGCAGATAATGCAAAAACACTTTTTTCTCAGGAAGATGTTGATGGCGGATTAGTCGGTGGCGCTTCACTGAGTCCTTCCGGATTCCTGGATATTATCAGGGCAGCATGTGGATAACAATGTTGAAAATTTGAAGGTTAAATATTTGTATCTAAATTATAAACAATATATATTTATAGCCTTCCTGTTACAGAACAGGAATAAAAATAAAAAGTCAGATTCGCCAGCTTCCGTATTCGTATGATTGATTCGCTTCATCTGCGGGTGACATGGTAGAAAATAATTACCTCTGGTAAAAATGAGTATACCTGTTAAGGAAAGGTAGTCATGACAAGGGGTGACCTAGTGGTCATAGCCCCGGTGCCGGGTGGCTTATTAGCCAATAAAACCGGTGCAGTGCAGAATCATTTTATGTTTTCCGCGTATTCGAAAGAAACCGGATGAACCAACTTGAGATGAGAGAAAGCACAAATGGATAAGGGATTCATACATCTTCAGTGGTGAATGGATCCCTTTCCTTTTGTACGTATGTGACTTGTTACTGTATGATAATCTTAAACCAGGATGAATTTCCATCCATTAGCGTTATTCTGACAAAACACAAGCTACCTGAAACTGCATGTGGAGAATCAATCGAAACTGAAACTCCAGATGGGAATTTATCTGACGATAAAATCAGACGTCCATTCACATCCCACCATTGTACATTCTTTATCTCAACAAGATTGCCAATTGGACTGAAGACATTTAATTTTTCACCAGCGGTAACAATTGTTGGCCAAATCTTTAATTCAGATTGAGAACTAACAGGATCATCAATTCCTGTAGCCATAGGAACAACGAAATTGAATTTCTGAGTGCACCCATGACTATCCGTGACAGTCAGGATATAGGTACCGTGTTGTACTCCAAAGAGACTTTCAGTTGTCCTTCCATTATTCCAAAGGAAGGTAAATGGCGGTGATCCACCCAGTATTTCGACCAGAATTGCACCATTATTTGTTCCGTTATCTCCGCTAATGGATAGATCATTGATGACGATGGCCGGTAAGACCGAGAGATGCAAAGTAGTTTTATGGAAACATCCTGGATTTGATTCTTCAACATGAACGTAATCTCCGGTCTGATATACATCGGTGCCCGAGAAATTCAATGTATCTCCGAAGCAGATCGTTTGTGCGATCTCATCATAAATAGTGTCATACACGGTCAATGTCAAATGGATAAAACTTGAACATCCTTCCGGAGTGAAATATTCAATAATCTGGTCGGTTGTCTCAGTATAAGGTACTTCCAATACAAATACTGTATCTCCATTACAAATTTGCCTTTCAATGGTTTCAGTTGTAGTAGGAACAACGTTTAATATCAGCGAAACAATACTATCACAATGATTGGCAGCGCCACTATTGAGTGTAACTGAATAGGTTCCTGATTCAGAGAAAATCTGAGTACCTATCACAATTGACTGTCCTTCGCAAATTGAAGTGTCAATGGAAGTTAAACCTGCAGGCTTGACAGTGACATTTACCACACCCAGACCGTCGCCGGGACAAAGACCATCGTGAATACTTCCAATTTTGAAACGGGAAGAAAATACAGGATCAACCTGAATAGAAAGATGCATTTGTTCACTCAGGACATTTGCAAAAAATACATTGTCTCTGAATAATTCTATGGCGAAAGGAGGAGTCCCGGTGCAATCAAAATTGAGAGTTACGGTAGAACCACTACATACTGAGTTTGGACCTGACAGACTTATTCGTCCGGTGGGTAAGGGCCGGACATAAACATCAAATTCAATTGGATTCGTCTGGCAACTGGATCCTGTTGCCCATAGTTGGTAACGGACTTTTAATAAGCCTGAAGTATTATTAGTCAAAACCTGGTAAAAACGCAGCGCATTGTTCTGAGAGAATGAACCTGTAATACCATTATCCGGATTGGCAATCCATGAATAGGTCACTGGAGGCGTGATATTCGTCTGCGGAAAAAGTATGATGGTATCTTTACTGCATATCGTCTTGTCTGTAATGACTTCAATGCCCGGATGAAGACAACATACCATGCTGGCCGTGTAAGTCTCTTCCTGATCATATGCGCAGGCAAGACTTTCATGACTTCCAATCTCTCCATCTGAAAAAGTCCTCATACTGACACTTGCATCCAGACTTGTCACACAATCTTCTAATACAGGCAGTGTAAAGCAAACCTTCCATTTATCCGGAGTAGGGAGGCAATCGAAAATGTCTCCTGTAGTTTCATCAGGTCCGGAATTTGGCAGAGGATCGTTGAGATTTGTAAAATACCATCCTGCAGGCATTCCCTGTCCTCCATCAAATCCATTTATCGGATTGGAAATATTGTACCTGACGTCACCGAGTTTGTACCAATCCCAGAATCCATTGTTGCTCACCGGAGCAAGCATTGAATCTACTTTAACAGGCATACCAAAAAGATCAAAACCGGCAGGATCCCAACCGGGGCCAAAAGACGGAACCAAACCCTGGAATCCATTACAATCGAGTTTATTCCAATCTTTTAATTCATAACAAAACTGGACTTTTTCACCGGGCTTATAAGGTCCGTGCAGAGGACTACCAAAAGATGTATGTGTTACGTAAAGAGAATCTCTTTCATTGCAAAATTCAACATGGATTGAAGTGGCACAAAAATCAAAAGCGCCTTCATTTCCTTCAGCATCTGTGATAGCCACTACATATGTAGTAAATGGTGTCACGGTAATATATTGCATCAATACAGATCCGTTCGAACCGGTAGCGCATTTGACTTGTGTAAAATTGGAACAATTGACTGATTTGAGCAATCCTATTTGTGGTTGATTGAAATCATAGGAGGTCACGCTCAATGTAAGAAGATCAGCATTAGCTCCAGTGGTAAGCTTATAAAATGCAGTCGCATTTTCAAAGTCTGAACATGGTCCCTGAAGAAAAAATGGCCCGGGTTGGAGACCTGCATTGCAGCCTTCAACACACAGGAGAACGCCGGTGGATGGAGGGAATATTTCATTGTTCAGTGTTGAGTCAGGAAGGCACTGGAATTCTTCGGAGCAGGGAGGAGAGTTTGTGTTGAGTGTTATATACCACATATCCTGCTGACTAAATGTATTCACCGGAACATTCTTATCAGTGGACAGCGTAGTGCTCAACACATGAAAAATCGTATCAATAGTCATAATGTCTACAGCCTGATCACTTGCAGAACCACCATAATTCATCTGATGAATAATATTTCCGTTTAGATCAATAGTCAGTATCCAGACATCAGTTAATCCTTTATTGCCGGTGAGATTTATATCATCACTATTGCTAGTAGCGGCTATGACTAATTTGTCACTGCTATACCGATCAAGCTTGGCATTGATGTCATTTCCCCCGCCTCCGTATCTGACCATTTGTTTGGTGTTGCCATTCGTATTATCTAGTCTTATCAACCAGATGTCGTTTGAGCCATAGTTAGCGTTGAAATCTCCATCATGGGATGCGGAATGGCAGGTCACATACACGTCACCATTTTTATGAAAAAGTATATCAGATGCCATATCATCGAGTGTGCCACCAAAATTCTTTTGCCATAAAATATTTCCTTGTGGTCCTAATTTGAAAACCCACACATCAGCACCACCTGCATTTGGATCAAGTCCTGTAAGATTAGAATAGCTGGTCGCAGCGACATAGATATTACCGTTGATATCTGAAGTGATAGCGGCGGGTGTATCCTTTAGAGAACCTCCCATCAAAGCTGTCCATTTAATATTGAAGACTGCATCCACATTGACGATCCACACATCTGACACGCCGTGATTAGATTTATTATCAAGTTCAAGTGAAGTTGCTTCCAGTGCCATGGTCACATTTCCTGAGAGATGCCGATATGCATCGACTGCAGTTTCTGTTGTAGCGCCGCCAAAAATGGCACCGAAGTTCAGTTCACCATTGTTGTTTGTTCGCATGAGCCATCCACCAGCTTGTCCATGAAGGGCACCATAAATTCCATGGTCGTTTCGTGTAGTACCGAAGGCAATGACTCCACCATCTGTATGCGGCATGACATTAGTCAGATCGTCATTGCCAAAACCACCGTAATTGTGATTCCATATTAAAAATCCTTCCTTTGTTCTTTTCTGTATCCAATAATCGGATGCCCCATTATTTCCTGGCGTATCTCCATCAGTTGAGAAGGTCCGCGCTCCGATAAATATTTTGGTAGAATCTGAGTTGATGGCGATATCCTTTGCCTCATCAAGCGAATTCCCGCCAAATATCTGAGAGGTTTGAATAGTAAACTGACCTGAACCGGTCAAAGATGCTAACAATAGCAATGTAAGTATGAGTATTCTTTGCATGGTTATTGTATTGAACGATAGGCTTTTGGAGCTGAAAAAATACGGATTATCGGGGGATTTGCCAAAATTGATTCAATAGTAGGTATTTGTCATATTTAATCAGATCAAAAAGTGAAAATATGTACATTTGACGCCCATTCATTGGGTGATTAGCTCAGTTGGTTTAGAGCGCTGCCTCGACAAGGCAGAGGTCAACAGTTCGAGCCTGTTATCGCCCACCTGATAAACAGAGCGTAAGAGCGTAAGAACGTAAGACAGTAAGAAAATAAGAGAATAAATATCCTATCTCCATTACCTTCTTACAGTCTTGCAGTCTTACTTTCTTACGTTCTTACTCTCTGGCATTCGGGACGTAGCTCAGCTCGGTAGAGTACACGTCTGGGGGGCGTGTGGTCGCAAGTTCAAATCTTGTCGTCCCGACTTCGTTTGCCATAGTCAATCAGCGACGGCAGACATTTATTTCAAGCCACCGTAGCTCAGTTGGTAGAGCAACGCATTCGTAATGCGTGGGTCAGCGGTTCAAGTCCGCTTGGTGGCTCAAAAGAGCAGGGGGCAGGGAGTTTTATCTAGTCAATTGAATTTGTTATTTTCAATACCAAAGATAAAAGTCCCATTCAGGGGATTTAGGGGCACGGGATGTAGCGCAGCACGGTAGCGCGCGTCGTTCGGGACGACGAGGCCGCTGGTTCGAATCCAGTCATCCCGACTAAATCTTCAGGTTTGACCCAATTTCATTTTTGAGAGTTCGGACAAGTCGTGACCTGTCCGAACTCTCAAAAATGATAGTGGATCAGTTATTCTCAATGTTTCGGATGCACCAATTTCATCTCTTCAATAAGATTACCAGCTCCTGCAAACTTATCAATGATGAAAAGTATATATCGGACATCAACCATGATGTTTCTGCAAATAGATTTATCGTAGAACAGGTCACTCATTGTTCCTTCCCAGACTCTGTCGAAATTAATTCCGATCAGGTTGCCATATGCGTCAATGGCAGGGCTTCCACTATTGCCTCCTGTGGTATGATTGCTTGCAATAAAACAAACAGGCATCTTTCCGTTTTCCCCGTATTGCCCATAGTCCTTGTTTTCGTAAAGTGAAATAAGACGGGGATCAACATCAAACTCATAATCACCAGGCTTGTATTTTTCCATGACTCCATCCAGATAGGTTTGCGTTTTATATTCAACTCCGTCTCTTGGTGTATAAGGTTCGACCTGACCGTATGTAAACCGCATCGTATTATTAGCATCCGGCCAAAACCTGCGATCCGGATAGACTTCCATCAATGCAGCCATGTATGATTTTTGCTGAACCTGGATTGAATCATTCAGTACATTATATGCAGGTGAAAGATTAGCATCCATTATTTTTTTTAATTCTTCAAAAAGCTGAAATGCCATATCATCATTTACCAATGAAGAAAATGCGGCACCTCCCTTTTGGATTGACTCTGTAAATTTTTCCTTAGATATCCATATGGATTGCGAATAGATTTTGTCGGCCAAATCATCACTTTTATATTTTGCAAAATCAGCTGGTAAATATTCAGGTGATACTGTGGTCGAAAGATGAGAAATCAATGCAACAAAAATTTCTTTATCTACTTCCTTTCTATAATCTTTATAAAAATCATCCAGCTGAGCCAATGTTCTTGCAGCTATTTTTTGATATCCGTCCTCTCCATTTTCTTTGAAAGCATTGACAAGGCGGTCAGCGTATAGTGTAAGACGGAATAGTTCTATGTTATTTCCTCCGATGACTTCTGAAAGTATTGTCCTGTTTTTTACGATCGGTTCTATTTTCTTATAGAGCCTTTTCATTGAAGGAAGTATTTCGCCGAATTCTTTGCATAAGCTTTTCTTTCTTTGCAATTCGTCAATGAAATCGAGTTCAAGACTTTTCTTTTTCTGAACGGCATGATAAGTCTTCAGCCCCTGTGCTTCACCTATCCATTTCTTCCACGAATTGGCAAGTCCTGCATATTTGACAGCATAGGCAAGACGTGCATCGGGCTCAGATCGCATATGCTTATCCATGATGCCCAGTGATATATTTCGTATTTCAATTCTTTCAGGATCGATGACATTAGCTATCTGATCTACTGCATAGGAAGGAAGGTATTCATTTGTCTTGCCTGGAAAACCGAAAACAAGTGTAAAATCACCTTCTGCTACACCATCGAGAGATATTGGGAAAAAGTGTTTTGGTTTTAAAGGTTTGTTGTCAATAGAATATGCTGCAGGACGATTGTCAGGACCTGCATAAATTCTAAAGACAGAAAAATCACCTGTATGTCTTGGCCATACCCAATTATCCGTATCTGCCCCGAATTTGCCAATTGATTCAGGAGGTGACCCGACATACCTGACATCATTGTATGTCTCCGTTACAAACATGTAATACTGATTGGCTTCGAAAAATGGTTTGATCATCACATCCTGCCACTGTTCTTTAGTCGTGGTCGATTTTATTAAATTCAGATTGGCATCAATCAGGGATTGTTTTTCTTTTGACTCCATATCCGTTTTTACGCCTTTCAACACCTGATCTGTGACATCTTCAATTCTGATGATGAATGTTGCAAAAAGACCGGGATTTGGAATTTCAGATTCATGATTCGGCGCCCAAAATCCGTTTTTAAGATAATTTTTTTCCAAGGTGGAATGCGATTGTATGGAGCTATAACCACAATGATGATTGGTCAGTAATAATCCCTGATCAGAAATAACTTCAGCTGTGCAGAATCCGCCAAAGTGAACAACAGCATCCTTGAGACTTCCCTGATTAATACTGTAGATATCTTCAGCATTCATTTTCATTCCCATGGATTTCATTTCCGTCTCGTTGAGGGATTTCAACAGAAATGGGAGCCACATGCCTTCTCCGGCAAAAGCAGAAGTTGTAATAAGTGCTATAATGAAGCAACAAAAGTGGTGGACTTTTACAAATTTAAAAGTGTACATCGCGTAGATTATTTTACTGCCGGACAAGATAGAAATAAATAAAGTCTTGTTTTTAAGGTACATTTCAGCATTTTAAATAAGGGTAGAATAATAAATATGGATACAGGATTTCAGACTTTTTCAGTACAGCATTTAGTGACGCTTGTTGTATTCATGCTCTTTACATTATTGATGGTGATCACTGGAAAGAGAGTTGAAGGAAGGATGAAAATGTGGATCGGGTATAGCATTGCTTCCTCATCTTTCGCTTTACTTATTATTGATTCAGGTATGAGACTGATGACGCATACATTTGAAGTGCTTAAAGATCTGCCTTTGTTTCTCTGTGATCTTGTCGCATTGATTTTGCCTTTCGTTATATTGCGTATGGATAGAAAATGGTTAGGGATTTTATATTTCTGGGTATTAGGTGGTACGTTGCAGGCATTGCTTACGCCTGAGCTTAATAGTAGGTTTCCAACATTTGAATTTTTCAGGTATTTCATCCAGCATGGTGGCATTGTATCTGCGGTGATCTATTACACGATTGTCTTCAGAATTGATATATCCTGGCGTGATCTATGGAATGCTGTGCTTTATTTGCAGGTTTACCTCGTAGGCATTCACATCGTCAATATGATACTTCAGAGTAATTATTCATATACGATGGCAAAACCAGGTACTGATACGATCCTCAATTTTCTGGGTGATTGGCCATGGTATATACTCTCTGCCGAATTATTGATGATTTTAGTTTTTATTCTTCTTTTAACTCCTTTTTTAATGCGTGCAAGAAATAAGGAAGCGGGATCAAGTTTGACATCGGGACAAATACATTAATCCGCCGGAAGGTGTGATATTTGCAGCTGTCATTCATTGTCCAATCAACGTCTAATGCAAGAAAGTAGAAAAGCAGTTTTTCCTGGTTCATTTGACCCCATTACCGTAGGCCATATTGATCTGGTTAAGAGAGCATTACCACTATTTGATGAAATCATCATTGCAATCGGAATTAATTCCCAGAAACAGACCCTTTTTGAATTGGGTATGCGCAAAAAATGGATTGAAGATGTTTTTATAAAAGAGCCAAGAGTGCGAGTGGATACCTTCCAGGGACTAACAGTTCATTATTGTAAAAAAGTAAATGCGAGATTTATCATCAGAGGTATCCGCAATGCTTCTGATTTTGATTATGAAAAAACGATCAGTCAGATAAACCATATAGTAGGAGACAATGTTGAGACTGTTTTCCTGATCAGCGGACCTGAATATGCTCACATTAGTTCAACCATAGTGCGTGAGATCATCAAAGGAGGAGGCGATGCCAGGCCTTTCTTACCTGAGAGCGTACAATACTAACCTATCATCAAATTCGTTTTCACAAACTGAATAAATCTTTATCATGTCGAATGCAATATTTCAACTTCCGGCTATTCACAATGAACCGGTCAAATCATATGTAAAAGGGTCACCTGAACGCGAGCAATTAGTAGCGATGATCAGGAAGATGAAAAGCGAATCACCGGACATCCCAATGTATATCGGTGGTAAAAAAGTATTGAGCAATGAGAAAAAAGCAATCAGGCCACCACATGATCACAAGCATATTCT
>JBATMM010000628.1:0-5323 GCA_049289835.1 Saprospiraceae bacterium
ATTGGTCTACCTTCCCTGTGCTCTAATTGAATTTTCATACTTTGACAATTCAAAATCCAAATCGATGACTAAATATTTGCTCCTTCTCAGCATTGCATTCTCTTTATTTCATTCATCCCATGCACAAATAAGTGCAAGATTATTCAGGACGCCCGATGTCTCCGCCACGCAAATCGTATTCGTCTATGGTGGAGATCTGTGGATAGTCAATAAGGAAGGGGGCACTGCATCCAAGCTCAGCTCTCCTTCAGGCTCAGAAGGATTCCCACGCTTTTCACCAGATGGTACAAAAATTGCATTTTCAGGCAACTACGATGGCAACGTCGATATCTATGTGATGCCTGCACTCGGTGGTGTCCCAAATCGAATCACCTATCATGGCATGGCGGACAGAATAAATGACTGGTATCCCACCGGTGATAAACTTCTGTACACATCTTCTAAAGAAAGCGGCAAACAACGTTTTTCACAATTCTATAAAGTGGATGCCAACGGAGGCTTATCTGAAAAACTTCCATTGGCTTATGGTGAATATGGATCACTCTCTCCTGACGGAAAACAAATCGCATTCAACGAACGCGCCGTAGTGAATGCCACATGGAAAAGATATCGCGGTGGTATGAATGGCAATCTCTGGATCTTTGATCTTGACACCTATGCATCCACTAATATTTCAAACACGGATGCAGGCGTCGAATTGCCGATGTGGCATGACGATAAGATCTATTACATGTCAGATCGTGGCAAAGATCAACGCAGTAACATATGGGTTTATGACATCAAGGCTAAAACCAATTCGCAGGTCACATCGTATACTGACTTTGATATTCATTGGCCTTCCATCGGTCCGGATGATATCGTATATGAAGGCAATGGGGACATGTATCTCCTGAATTTGAAAACGAATAAATCCACCATTGTCAAGATCAATGTGATCAGTGATTTAATCACCTTAAAACCCAGAAAAGAAAGCGTTTCGAAATATGCTAACTATGTCACAATCTCTCCTGATGGTAATCGTGCATTGGTCGAAGCCAGAGGGGAATTGTTTTCTTTGCCATCAGAGGAAGGATATATACAGAATCTTACACGCTCTTCAGGTGTAGCTGAACGATTTCCTGCCTGGTCGCCGGATGGAAAGTACGTTGCTTACTGGAGCGATAAATCCGGCGAATATGAATTGACTATACGTGATCTTACGAAAGGATCTGCTGAAGAAAAGCTGACTGCTATGGGACCAGGCTACAGATACAATATTTATTGGTCACCTGATAGTAAGAAAATGGTATGGGTAGATCAGACGATGACGATCAATATGTTCAACATGGACACTAAAACAGTTGAAAAAATTGATCATGACCCCGCACTTTTTGAAGGTAATCTCGAAGGATGGAAAGCCAATTGGTCCTCAGACAGTCAATGGCTCACCTACAGCAGGACCATGGACAATGGTAACGCCGCCATCTTCATCTACAATACAAAAACAAAAGCATTGAAGCAGGCTACAAGCGGTTTTTATTCTGATCGAAATCCGACATTCGATCCTGATGGAAAATATTTATACCTCACTACCAACCGATCTTTCAATCCGACATACAGTGATTTTGACAATTCATGGTCTTATCCAAACTCCACTGAACTCGCAGCCATTACGTTGACAAAAGAACAGGCAAGTCCACTCTCTACAAAAAATGATACTGTCGCTCTTGCAAAAACAGAAGAGAAAAAAGAAGAGCCTAAAGATGACAAAGCATCAAAAGCAAAAAAAGATAAGAAGACCGACGTAGCAAAAGATGATGAGAAAAAAGATGATGAGGATAAGCCAAAGGAAACGAAAATTGATTTTGACAATTTCGAAATGAGGCTCGTCATCCTTCCCCCTGCCGCCGGAAATATAGGAAGCCTTTCTGCAGCCAGCGGCAAAGTAGCATATGAAAGAATACCGAATACAGGATCAGGTGATGAAGATGTGCAACTTAAATATTTTGATCTTGAAGACAGAGAAGAAAAAACGATTATGTCCAAAATTGGTGCCTATGAAATGAGTGCTGATGGTAAAAAACTACTTGTAGCCCAGGATCAAACCTGGAGCATCATTGATTTTGATAAGGATCAAACACCGGATAAACATCTTTCGCTCAGTGATATGGAGATGACGATCACACCGATGGATGAATGGAAACAAATCTTCACGGATTCATGGCGTTTCATGCGGGATTTCTTTTATGATCCTGCGATGCATGGTGTGGACTGGAATGCGATTCGTGTCCAATATGGTAATCTGATCAACAATTGTATCAGTCGTGCAGACGTCAACTTCGTCATCGGGGATATGATCGGTGAATTAAATGCTTCACATACTTATCGCTTTGGTGGTGATGGTGAGACACCAAAAGAAAGGGCTGTCGGTTATCTTGGAGTTGACTGGACAAAGAAGGACGGTTACTTTGCGATCGGTAAAGTAATTCGTGGTGCTGCATGGGACAATGAAGTGAGATCATCGCTTGACGAACCAGGTGTGAATGTTGGTGCAGGAGATTATATTCTGGCTGTCAATGGAATCGCATTGAATGAATATCCGGAACCATGGGCTGCATTTGAAGGACTCGCGGATAAAACAGTTGAACTTACAGTCAATTCGAAACCTTCATGGGATGGTGCGAAAACAGTAGTCGTCAAAACAATGTCTGATGAAACTCGTCTGCGTAATCTTGCATGGATTGAAGAAAACCGGAAAAAAGTTGATGAAGCTTCCGGTGGAAAAATCGGTTACATATATGTGCCGGATACAGGTGTTGAAGGACAAAATGAATTGGTGCGTCAGTTTTATGGTCAATGGAACAAAGATGGACTGATCATCGATGAGCGGTTTAATAATGGTGGACAGATACCTGATCGTTTTATTGAATTGCTCAATCGCAAACCACTTGCTTACTGGGATGTGCGTGATGGTAAAAACTGGCAATGGCCACCTGTCGGACATTTTGGATCTATGGCGATGTTGATAAATGGTTGGTCCGGATCGGGAGGAGATGCGTTTCCTGATTTTTTCCGTAAGGCCGGATTAGGGCCATTGATTGGTGGTCGTACATGGGGTGGATTGATAGGTATATCCGGAGCTCCTCAACTTATTGATGGTGGTTCGGTGACGGTACCTACATTCCGGATGTATAATCCTGATGGCACTTGGTTTCTTGAAGGACATGGAGTGGATCCTGATATTGAAGTGAAAGAAGATCCAACGATGCTTGCGAAGGGAGTTGATCCACAAATCCAACGTGCAGTGGATGAAGTCATGAAGAGCATCCAGGCAAAAGGGCCGATACAGCCGAAGACTCCGCAGCCGGAGAATAGAGCAAGGAATGGGAAGACGTAGGTGATCCGTGATCTGGTCATCAGTGATCCTGTGATCAGTAATATTATTCGATAAAAAAAATAGCATGGGCAACTGTAGAGGTTGCCCATTTTTTTTAATAGCAATAGGGCTGACTTTTTAAATCACATTTTAGTTATACATTGTAACACTATTAGCGATTTTAATATTTTCAAAAACGGAATATAATTTTAAACATTACGGACATTATGAAATACATCGTTCTCGTTTTACAGGTTTTTTTATTAGCATCTGCTCAAGGCCAGGTCAGTCATTTCAGTATCAATGGAAGGATAAATTATGTCCACAATAGCATCCGGACAAGTATTAATCAGTTGGATGCCACATCTACACAGAAAATCAATGACTCCATGTCCATCAGGAAAGAATTGCACATCATCCGAAAGCAGCAAAAAAGTTATACGCCTAAAATCGGGTATGATGTCTCCGGAAATATATACTTTAAATTATTCCACAGGTTGTCTGTAAAAACGGGACTTGGTTTAAATTATTTGTCTTTTGACCTGAATTCGAAAACTCTGGCGTCTGAAACTGTGACATTGAGCATAGACACTATTGAATCGAAAAATGATGGCATTACAAGTTTTTTTTCTTCATGTGATAGTTTTAAAAATTCAATTGCTGACCTCGGAAAGGTTAAGGTTGGTAAAACCCAGGATATATTCAGTTTGAAAATACCTCTTGAACTGGAATATGAAATCGTAAAGAGTAAATTGTACATCCGGGTGGGCGCTTTTATGCAGACACCTTTATTTGCGCTTGCCAAAAGAGAATATATTACGACCCGATCTGAAATGGTGGATGGACGTAAAATCTGTGAATTTGTAAAAGTGGCTGAAAAGAATACATCCGGTAATAACCTTAACAATTTCCATCTGGGTATGACTGCAGAACTGGCATACCGGATATACAGAAACTTTTGTATTGAAATGGGAATATCTAAACAACTTGGAAATGTTTATACGAAAGAGGAGTTTCAGATCTATCCGGCTGACAATGAGGATTTCCGTCCGCTGGAGATGTCGTTCGGGGTTTCATATGCTTTTGGTTTTTCAGGAAATCATGCTCAAACGACGTCGGCTGAATAAGATTAATATTTAAAAAAGCCCACCCCGGGTTGAAAACAGCTAACCAACTTTTTGGATATAGGTGGGCCATGTTTCGGCGAATTGAAGAAAAGCCCATCACCCAGTTAAAAACTTTCACCTGAAAACTTTCACAAATATTAGATGGGCTTTTTTGTTACGCTGCTCTCTACATTGATGTTGAGTAGACGTGCAGCAAAATCTTCCTTCCATTGAAGATCAAGCGGCGGCTGAGCACGTCCGCACACCGCAGATGTGGACGGTCGAAGCCAGCGCTAATTCTTATCTGCAGGCTCCAGCTTTTTAAAATCGGATACGACGATCTCGGTGGATTGTTTTTTGATATTATCGTTTGTCGTGTATTCTCTGTAGGTGAGCTTGCCTTCGATGTAGAGGCGCTGGCCTTTGTGAAAAATCTTTGCCATATTTTCGGCGGTCTTGTCCCAGGCGGTGAGATTGTGCCAGATGGTGATCGTTTCTTTTTTGCCGTCATCGGCTTTGCGGTATTCGTGTGTGGCCATCGACATGTGGGCCTTTTTTTTGCCTTCGGCATATTCCTTGACTTCTATCTCCTGTCCAAGGAATCCAATAAGCTGTACGCGGTTGTCAACTGTTGAAAACATGATGTGATCATTTTGATTGTGAAACTGATTTGAGTTATTCCCTCCACCGTTTGAAGGGGCATTGCAAATGTGGGGTGGTGGAATGAAAAGATTCGTTTCGTAAACGTTTGTATACGTATGTAAACGTTTACAAACGTTTACGAAGGGATAACTCTCGCATTTGGTTGGAACAAACTGCAACCACGGCTGACCAAATGCCTTGGCAGGAGTTTGCTCCTGCC
>JBATMM010000629.1:0-2199 GCA_049289835.1 Saprospiraceae bacterium
GGTTCTTCACGCTTGACAGTTTCAATGGCTACTTCAGGTCGGCGACCGGCAGAAGCAGCTGCAGCTTTTCGGGCTACCTCTTCTACTCTGTTTGTACGCACTTTGCTCAGATCTGTTTTTTGTTCGCGCGCTTCCCTTACTTCATCTGGTGCATTGATTAAAAGCTTGCCCTTCATCAGATAGGAACAAACTTCCAGGTTGACTTTATAGACAAGGCTTTCAAAGAGTTCGTAGGCTTCCATCTTGTAGACGACAAGAGGATCTTTTTGTTCGAATGAAGCGGCTTGTGCAGATTCTTTCAATTCATCCATGTCACGCAGATGTTCTTTCCAGTTATCATCGATGAGTGATAAGCTTACGGCTTTTTCAATATCGATCATCACCGATTTACCTTTGGTATCAATGGCTTCTTTAAGATCTGCCGATACCGGCAATGCGTTTTTACGTCCGTCTGTATACGGTACCGCTATTCGTTTATACCTGTGGCCTTCATTGTCATACACGCTGCGGATCACAGGCATCAGCACTTCAGCTATTTTGTACCGCTTATGCTCATAATCCTTTTGAATCTGGCCCTGGTATTGTTCAATTAATTCATCATTAGCAGATGAGCTGAACGTCTCTGCATCAATATCCGGTATCGTCCCCAGTATGCTGATGCTATCAGACACAAAGCCTTCATAATCATTCGCATTTTTTGAACGCTCAGTGATGTTTTCAGCCATGGACATAAACATCGTATTGAGATCAAGCTGCAGACGTGCTCCTTCCAATGCATGTTTACGTTTTTTGTAAATGGCTTCACGCTGTATGTTCATCACATCATCATATTCGAGAAGACGTTTCCGGATGCCAAAATTATTTTCTTCCACTTTCTTCTGCGCACGCTCGATGGATTTTGTCACCATGGAATGTTGGATCACTTCACCTTCTTTATGTCCCATGCTATCCATCACTTTGGCGATACGCTCAGAGTGGAACAGACGCATCAGATTATCTTCAAGAGAAACATAGAACTGTGATGAACCCGGATCTCCCTGACGACCAGATCGTCCGCGGAGCTGTCTGTCAACACGTCTTGAATCATGACGCTCAGTACCGATAATGGCTAGTCCTCCGGCTTCTTTTACACCAGGACCGAGCTTGATGTCCGTACCCCGACCGGCCATATTCGTAGCTATCGTGACACGACCTGCATGGCCAGCTTCAGCCACAATCTCAGCCTCACGTTGATGTTGTTTAGCATTAAGGACATTGTGTGGAAGGCCACGGAGTTGCAGCATTCGACTCAATTTTTCTGAAATATCAACGGACGTTGTACCCACCAGAACAGGTCTTCCTTCCTGCGTGAGTTTGACGATATCATCGATGACTGTATTATATTTTTCGCGCGCAGTTTTAAATACAAGATCCTCCCGGTCATCACGCACTACAGGCCTGTTAGTCGGAATGACGACAACATCAAGTTTGTAAATCTGCCACAATTCACTTGCTTCGGTTTCAGCCGTACCGGTCATACCCGCAAGCTTGTGATACATCCTGAAATAATTCTGCAAGGTCACCGTAGCATATGTCTGTGTAATCTCACCCACTTTCACATTTTCTTTTGCTTCCAGCGCCTGGTGCAATCCATCAGAATATCTGCGGCCTTCCATGAGACGTCCTGTGGACTCATCGACGATCTTGACATTGCCTTCGATGACGACATACTCTTCATCACGCTCGAACAATGTATATGCTTTCAACAATTGATTGATCGCATGAAGACGACGTGACTTGATAGAAAAATCCTGGGCCAGTTGTTGTCTTGATTCAGCCATCGCCTCAACTTCCAGATTTTTATTATCCGTGATAGCCTGCATCTCGGATGCGATATCAGGCAGGATAAAGAAGTTAGTATCTGAATTATATTTTGACAGATAATCTGTACCTCGTTCCGTTAATTCAATTTGTCTGTTCTTTTCATCAATCGTGAAGAGCAATGGTTCATCTGCAAGGTGCATTTTCTTGTTTTGCTCCTGCATATAGAAGTTCTCTGATTTTTGCAACAGCACTTTTACACCTTCCTCAGACAAGAACTTAATCAATGGCCTGTTTTTAGGAAGAGCACGATACGATCTTAATAAAGCCATACCTGCTTCACCTTCCAGTGGGCCTATTTTACCTTCCTGATATAATTTACCTGCTTCCGTCAGATAC
>JBATMM010000630.1:0-7921 GCA_049289835.1 Saprospiraceae bacterium
TTACACTTTCAGAAAAACTGTCTCAACTTAATTTTGAATTGGAGTCCGGGAAGAGCAAAATCCAGATAATTCCTTACGAGTGGAGCTCGAATTGTGCTTTGCCGCCAAAGCAGGTCGAACCGTAGCAACATGGTTAAGCGTTTCAAGTCGAAGCACACTACTCACTCTTTTAATACTCTCCCGGGATCCACCACATCCAACTCCAACTTCTTCACCTCAGTATTAAACGCCGGAACCTGGAGGACAAAAACATTAAACAGTCGCTTTAATTCAGGCGTTAATCTCGTATTCAGTTCTTCAAAAACCATTCTCTCTTGCTCGGTAGGTTTGGCATCAGCACCTCGTATAAAATCCTGCAATGCACAATAGCGCTCAAATAATTGCATTGGATACCGAAGATCATCTTCATTGGCTTTGATCTTCGAATTGATGAGGGTGTCACCAATGATTTGCAAAGAATCTAATAAAGGTTTGGCTATTTTTTTCAGCGATACGATTTTAGTGCTGTCACTAAAACTATTTACGAAATTATTTACCTGGTTCTGTACGCCACGAATTTGAAGGATGGATTTGATGATTTCATTTTGTTTCTTATTCACATCCATCATTAAATCAAACTGTGCTTTCAGATCTTCCTGCGATGTTTTTACTTTTGGATTTAATATGATGGTAAAAGTTCTTTGCATCAATAACGTATCACCTTTCATCAGCCGGACGATATAATTTCCGGGAAGCGCTTTGGGACCTGCGAGTGAACCGGCAGACCAGTATTCTTCTTCGAAATGTTTAGCATCAGGGTAAATCATATTCCACACAAATCGATTCATGCCAACGTCCGTGGGCAATATATCTTCTTTGTGAATACTGTCTTCATAAAACTTCCCCGTCTGTTTCAACAATGCCCCATACTTATCAGATTTATTGGAAAATGCCATAATGCTATCGCCTGCTGATGAATAGAAGACCAATTTGATTTCACCTTTTGGTTTTTGTTTCAGAACATAATCGACTATGACTCCATTGGGCGCATTGGTGCCGGCTTGTCTTTTTATCGTTTCATCTTTATCCGCATCGAGTTGATGACCATCCATGCGAATAGCCACATTGGGTTGATACAACCAATATTCAGCATTTGATACTGAATCACTGATTTGATATAATGGTGTTAAATCATCAAGTACCCAAAATCCTCTACCGTGTGTAGCGATGATGAGATCTTTTAAATCTTTCTTCACCTGCATGTCATGCACAGGCGTCACCGGAAGGTTTAGTTGCATCGATTGCCAGTTATCGCCATTGTTAAAAGAAATATAGGCACCTGTTTCAGTTCCGGCATACAATAGATTTTTACGGTTGGGGTCTTCGCGAACACAACGGGAATACACATTTGCTGGCAAACCATTCGTAATCAGTGTCCATGTTTTTCCATAATCCGTAGTACGATAAATATAGGGATGCGTATCATCGAGACGATAACGATGCGCTGCAAAAAAACAAGTGCCCGCATCAAAATGTGATGGTTCAATAATACTTACGGTTGACCATGCAGGCAGATCTTTGGGTGTGACATCACTCCAGGTTTTTCCATCATCCCAGCTCAGATGAATCAGGCCATCATCACTTCCGGCCCATAGCTCACCTTGTTTAGCGGGTGATTCTGCGAAGGCATACACAGTGCAATAAATTTCTGCACCTGTGTTGTCAGGTGTAATAGGCCCTCCGCTTTGTAATTGTTTTGAAGGATCATTACGAGTGAGGTCCGGTGAAATCGTTTCCCAACTCATACCTCCGTTACGGGTGCGATGTATAAATTGGGAAGTGCAATACATCTCTTTGTCGTCCCAAGGTGAAAAGGAAATCGGATATGTCCATGCAAAACGATTTTTCAAAAAATTTGCACCCCAGCCATCATTGATTAGCGGATAGACAGAAATGCTCTGGTACTGTTCATTCTTTTTGTCATGACGGCTCATGATGCCATCATATTCTCCACCATAAGAAATCGTTGGATCAGTAGGGTCGGGAACAATATATCCGGCTTCTCCACCTGCAGGATAATACCAATCGTTTTTGTCAATGGTACTGCCGTAAGATCTTGTGGCTATCCTGATGGGTCCCCAATCCTGTTGACCTCCATATGCGTGGTACGGAAAATCATTGTCGAGATTCACATGATAGAATTGGCAGGTTGGTAAATCTTCACTTGTCCAGGTTCTTCCTCCATTGAATGTCACAGCAGCACTTCCATCATCAGCGATAATGAAATTATCAGAGTTGCTTGGATTGATCCACATATCATGATTGTCACCATGCTCTTGTGCTATTTTTGAAAATGATATTCCGCCATCAATCGATTTCCAAAATTCAACATTGCTGACATAAACAACATTTTCATTGTTCGGATCACAAAATATTTCAGAGAAATACCACGGGCGCTGAGAGAGATCATTTTTAGTGGAAGCCGGGTTCCAGGTTTTTCCGGCATTATCACTTTTGTATAGTCCGGGATGTTCTTTGTTTTCAATCATCGCATATACCCGTTGTGGATTGGTAGCAGAAACAGCAATACAAATTTTTCCCAGCAATCCTTTTGGCATTCCCGGATTTTGTGAAAGCGAACTCCATGTGTCACCTCCATCAACGCTTTTATATAAACCACTTCCCAGTCCACCGCTTGTGAGTGCCCATGGTAAGCGATTCACCTGCCATAATGAAGCATAAATGATGTTAGAATTTGAAGGATCAAAATCAACATCAATTGCACCTGTGTTGTCATCCTTATAAAGAACCTTCTGCCATGATTTGCCTCCGTCTTTTGTTCTATATATGCCACGTTCTTTATTAGAACCAAACATTTTACCGGTTATCGCTGCAAAAGCGATATCAGCATTTTTTGGATCAACAATGATTCTGCCTGTTGCTGAGGCATCAAGGGTCAGGACATGCTTCCATGTTAAGCCTGCATCAATCGTTTTATATATTCCATCGCCCATGATGGCTGAGTTCCGAATAGCTGCTTCACCCATTCCGACATAGATCACGTTCGGATCACCCGGAGCAACAGCCAATGCACCTACAGATGCTGAATGAAAAGTAGAATCTGAAACAGGGAACCAGGTATTTGCGCCGTCAACAGTTTTCCAGACTCCACCACCAGTTGCACCAAGATAGTACGTCAGGGGATCATCAACTACACCACTTGCTGTAAGTGATCTTCCCCCCTGATATGGACCGATACTGCGCCATTTCATTCCGGAATAAAGTTGATTGCTGTAAGCTTTTTGAATGTCCTTATTCTTAGGGCTATTTGATGACAGATTTTTTTGAGCAACAGAAAATTGAATGCTACAGATAAAAAGGGTATAGGATACAAAATGGATTTTCATAATTAAAATGATTATGATGTAAATGTAGCCTATAAATCACTTCCCATCCATCACTATTCTAAAACACAATAGGGCTGAAACAAATGTTATAGGTGTAAAGATGATGGTCTCCGTGCTTGCTTTGGACAATAAGTTACCAATTGTGTTTAAAACAAATAATACTACCATCAGCCAGATAATGCTATTGGTCAATTTTATTGGAATGCCAAGATTTATATATCTCCCTTTTATGATCATCACAAAAATCATAAGGGCATTCATGACAACTGAAATAGCTTCAAATTTCATCATTTGTGTTGCGTTTTGAAATCTACCTCCCCATACAATAGTATAGGGTATCAGTTGTGCTAAAACGAACAGATGAAAAACAATGACTAAGCACAGGATAATGAGCATGGCATTGATCGCGAATTTAGATGATACTATATTCAATATATATCCTGTTTATTTAAACTGTTCACTATCTCTTATGGGATGCTGATCATGATCATTTCATATTAAAATCCTAACGCCCCTCTTTAGGGAGATTATTTTCTTAAGTATGAGCATTGTGTAAGATAGGGGTAGGGAGTGAGATGCCAGGATATCATTTCGCACCAATGGGGTTAGGGGTGGGGTCTCCAAAAGTCACGTTGCAATTATTTTACCAAAGCTTTACCGCAATTATGCCATGCACGAAAACAAATACAAGACCTTTACTTAAATTATAAATTATTTACATGCATAAAAGACAGATAGACATCGTAGTAATCAGCGATTCGCACCTGGGTACTTATTCCAGCCATGCCGAATACCTGCTCTCTTATCTGAAATCTATAGAGTGCAATACATTGGTTCTAAACGGGGACATCATCGACATGTGGAATTTTTCGAAATTCAAAAACACACATGTGCATGTCATACGCCAGATACTGAAAATGGGAGAGAGAGGAACGAAGATCTATTATATCACGGGCAATCACGATGATGCGTTGCGAAAATATTCAGGGACAAATCTGGGTAGCATTATCCTGGAGGATAAGTTGATCCTGGATCTGGATGGGGAGAAAACGTGGATTTTTCATGGAGATGTTTTTGATCACTCCGTCAAAGGCTGGGCCAAAATGCTGGCAAAATTAGGTGGCAGAGGATATGATATCCTGATCTGGAATAATCGGATGATCAATCAGGCACTTAAATTTTTCAACAAAGAACCGGTCAGTTTTTCGAAGAAAATAAAATCTTCAGTAAAGAATGCTGTCAAATGGATTTCTGATTTTGAATTGACCGCCGCAGAGATGGCTGCCAATCATGGATTTGCCACTGTGATCTGTGGTCACATCCATATGCCGCAATCAAGAATAATACACACTAAAAAAGGCCCCATCAAATACCTGAATAGCGGAGACTGGGTAGAAAATTGTACTTCGCTGGAATACAATCACGGGGCATGGTCAATCTATCAACACCAGATTGTGGATGCCGAAGCTGAAGTTGTTGAGATGAAGGAACACCGAAGATCCATTGTCGAATCCGTATTGAATTTCTAACGTCATGAAAATATTCTATGCCGTTCAGGCTACAGGTAACGGGCACATCAGTCGTGCACATGAATTATATCCATATTTGAGCGATCTGGGCACAGTGGATATTCTGTTGAGCGGATCCAACGCGACATTGCATCCGGATTTCCCTGTCAAATACAGAAGCAATGGCCTGAGTCTTTTTTATTCCAATTGCGGCGGTTTGAATTATAAGCGAACCATACGCAACGCAAAATTTTTATCGGTTGTAAAATATGCCAAATCACTTCCATTGGAAAAGTATGATCTGATCATCAATGATTTTGATTTTGTGACCTCCTTTGCCTGCAGGAAGAGAAATCTGCGATCCGTTCAATTTGGACACCAGGCCAGCTTTCAATCTTCTAACACTCCTCGTCCTGCAAATAAAAGTGTACTGGGAGAAATGATTTTGAAGCATTATGGTAAGGCATCTGATTATGTTGGGTTGCATTTCAGACCTTATGATGATTACATTTTTCCACCGGTCATCAAGGAATCAATTCGCAATGCACAGCCTGCAGATCATGGCCATATCACGGTTTACCTGCCTGCCCATCGTCAACATTGTATTGAAGGTATATTGAAAGAAATCAGTCCGGTGCAGGTGCATTGGTTTTTACCGGGCGTTACAAATGTATACAGTGAAGACAATATTACTTTCTTTCCCATCAGCCAGGATCATTTTAATGAGAGCCTGATCCATTGCCACGGCATCATGACCGCAGGCGGATTTGAAACACCATCAGAAGCATTGTATTTAAACAAAAAATTGCTTTCAATTCCCATCATGGATCAATACGAACAGCAATGCAATGCAGCAGCTCTTGAATTGTTAGGGATCAGGGTAATGAAGGACCTGAATGAGGAAACGAAAACTGATTTTTTTAATTGGGTGACAGCCCCCAAAACAAAAATTGATATGCCCGCGAATGATATTGATAGTACGTTGGACTATCTGCTGAATAAAGTGCAATAATTTGGTCCGGGGATTGGCAGGGGTTTATTTTTTTTAATTAAGAATCTTGTAATTTTTTCAATAGCATCCGCTGTCCGCAATATTACTTTTCTGTTTGTATGGAATAACAGATAAAACAAAATTATAAAAAACTGTCATTCGAAGCATGGGCCCCTACGTTTATCAAGCCGCTATCAGTGACAGGGCATGTCATTAAGCAAATTTCTTAATAATTTATAAGCCTCTAAAGATTTAACGCAATTGTAGCTTTTGCTATTAAAATTTTATCGAAGCCATGGTTTAAAAAAAATGCAAAATCCTCTTTTATAATATTCTTTTGAGATGCTTGTTCGGTAAGTCCTTTGGCTATGAATTCTTTATACAATTGAATTGCTTTATCATAATCATTTTTGAATAAATAACAATGGGCAAGATTGTTAATGGGGCCATTGTCATTCGGTTCAAATTCTAACCCTCTGTTAAAATATAATATAGCGTCGTCAAATCTTTTGGTCTCTAATAAGTGCCAGCCAAAAGCATTCAATTCACCTTCATTTGGTTTTATAGTATCAAGACTAACAACCCTGGATGCAGGTGGTAATTCAGTGCCATTGAGTTTTCTTGAATAACCAATTACATTTCCAAAACTATCCGGTATAAACGATTTTTCAGTTTGGAATTCCATGTTTATAAAATCGGTTTGAGATGTGAAATACATCTTGCAGGTTTGATTATCTGCCCAATAAACTAAACCATCTTTATTTTTAGTTACTTCAGCAAATTTTCCTTCATACAAATAAACACCAGGGTATTTTTGAGTTAATGTTTCAGGAACAGTAATCGTATTTATGTTCTTTGGTTTGTCAAAGCCTTTCCAGTTGTAAACAAATGCTACACTATTTAATAACTCTAAAATAATATTTCCATCATCTGAATTTACAAATATGACAACACCATTTCCACCATCAACACTTCCATAATACAATCCCCTATATCCTTCATTTCCGGCGTCATGGAAAAAATATTTTTCCCCATTTCGATCACCAATAAAAGCACCCATCGTAGCAGAATTATCAATATAAGGTGTTAGCTGTAAGCGGGCCATTTGCTGATTTAAAACCTTTGAGGATTTTCCTAAATAAGCTAGTTGTGTTTCAATTACATATTTACTTAGGTCCGTTGGTGAAGTCCATAATCCCATTGGTGCCTGTTCGGGATATACATGAAATGTAGCTTCCACTTCAGCTCCATCTTTTGTGTGACCCATTGCAAATTTATTTAGCTCATTTTTTACAGGGGGAGATGCTGAGTAAAAACTGTTTACCATGCCCATTGGTTTTAGCACACTATCAAACATAAATCTTTCATATGATTGATGGGTTAGGTCTGTAATGATGAGTTGAGAAATAATTGTTCCTCCGCCTGAATATTGAAATTGTAATCCGGGTTCAAATAAAGATATTACGGGTGGAGTGTTGGCTGGTTCCTTTCCATCCAAAATTTGAGGTATCGTCGGAATTTTGTCTAAGATATCATAGCCGGGAAAGCCACCATAAACTGATAATCCAGCCGTATGACTGAGTATATTTGCCAGGGTGATTTTCTTTCCTTTGGACAAGCTGTCGTAAGGAAATTTCCACGATTTTAAATATTCATTTATGTCTTTATAAATATCCAATTTGTGATCCTGTGCCAATTTTAAAATCCCAACCGCATTTAAGGATTTGCTTATGGAGCCTGGTTTAAATAAAGTGGCAGTTGTTACGGGTCGTTTTTCTTTTTCATCTGCCCAGCCATAGCCCTTTGCCCAAACGAGTTTATAATTATTTATAATTGCAATGCTTAGCCCCTTTATTTTATAATAATCCATACGGTCGGCAATATTGTCCGCCCTTCCATTTAGGATGACACGACCAAACAAATTGTTTTCTACCTGGTTTATTTGCTCTTCAATTTCCTTCGGGTAGGTAGTTTGTGCTTTCAATTGTGATAAGCAATTTAGAAAAGCGATAGCAAGAATGATTAATCTCATGTTC
>JBATMM010000631.1:0-7932 GCA_049289835.1 Saprospiraceae bacterium
CCCATAGATGTTTATGGTCTCTTGATTCACCTCTTGAGTACGCATGTGTGTGACCGAAAAAATGTATCGTGGGTTTGTTGCATGTCGTTGAAAAAGTTTCAAGCCGATGTACGATCTCACCTGAATAGTCTGATTCACCTGGCACCCACAGTTCGGATTTGAAAGGATGATGCATTTGAGCAAATACAAAATCAATAAGAGGATCTGCACAACTTACATTGAGCATACTATCCAGCCAGTTAAGTTGCGCTTGTATGTTGTACGGATTATTTGAATCCATTGTCAACACTCTTACATTGGAATAGTCATGCGAATACCAATGCTCGAGATAACCGGAAGTGCCATTCAACGGAAGATTGAAGTAATTGAAATAATTAGGGGAATTCTGTTCATGATTTCCGATCGCCGGATAACAGGGCACTGATCTCCACAGGGCTTCACCGGGATTGAAAAAATCATTTTTCCATTGGAGATATACAGGACCGTTATCTACTATATCGCCGGGAAGTATTGCCATCTGAAGATGATCATTCAGAGGTGTACCATAATGTGAGGCGATATAGGGAAGTAAGCTTGTATTGATCAGATTTGCAAAAATGTTTGGATTGGCACCATCTTTTTGCATATCGCTCATGAGGACGATATTGAAACTGGCTTCGCTGTTGCGCAACGGTTCGGATACAAAATCATATATGGATGATTCCCACGTGCCGGTGATGGCTTTGTAGTAGTAGCGTGTGGCCGGGGTGAGTCCTGTTAAATTGACAGTATGAAGAATTGTGTTTCCGAGTGTGGTGATCGTTGTGCCGGATGTTGAACTTCCTAAGCTTTGTGTAGTGCCGTATTGAATCGTGCTGGCTGTATTGACATTTGTTTCCCACATGATGACGATTGATGTGGGAGTGGCATTCTGAAGGTAAGGTTGGACGAGGATGGTTTGAGACTTTGCAGGAGTATTGAAATGCAGGAGAAAGAGGAGCATTATTATCCTTGTTCCTGTTCGAAATTGAAGGTTCATCGTTCGAATATAGGGAAAAGAGGTTGGGGAGTTTAATGAATCAGGTGGGTGGGGAAGAGAGGAGGAGATTTGGATGAAATGGATAAATGCCTCAAAATCAATTCACTAATGTTTTCCTAAAATACAATTGTGTTTTCCTTAAACATATTTTTGGCCGGGCAGTGACTAACTTAATCGTCGGGTAATACGTTGAATCCTGGAATTCAATTAGTTGATTACTATGATGGCAGGAATCAGAATAAAAGCGTCGTTATAGAATGCGGCTGACTTGTTGTGCTCACTGCTTGTCCTCCAACGAACATAAGGTATTTCACTTCTTTATCACCACCGTTCATCACAATCACAACGATAGAGCCTTCAGGATTTTTAAAACCTGTTGTCAACAATTGTGCACGGCTTGAAGACGTGAGAATTCGCTTAGCGCCTGGCTGGATATATTTTGAAAAATGACCGATGTAATAATATGAATTCATGTAATGAAGAGTATTGTCGCGTGTATCTGCATGTATGGGAGCGAAACAGAAATTCTGAACATGATTTGGGCCACCTGTTTCATCAAGCAGGATATTCCAATCTGTCCAGCCGGTAGCTCCATTGTTGAAATCCTGGATCATGGCGCTGCCATAATTTTCGCCCCAATGCCATTCATCAAAAGTCTTCCAACTGAAAGGATAATTACAGGCTTCTGTTAGCAATAGTGGAAATGCTGGAAAAGCTTCCGCTGCCCGTTTTACATTGTCGGGAATAGGTGCACCGGTCCAGCTTTCATACCAATGAAAACCAATTCCCCAGACGTACTTCGATGCTTTCTTATCTTCAAGAATTGTAGAAGCCCTGTGATAAAGAAGATCGCGGTTGTGATCCCACGCAATTAATTTTTTATTCTTTAGGCCATTTTTATGTAGGGTGGGGCCAAGAAAATTTTTGATAAAATCACGTTCTTCTTCAGCTGTGTAGATACAAGACTCCCATGTTTGTTTAGCCATCGGTTCATTCTGCACGGTCAGTCCCCACACCGGAATACCATGTGCTTCATAGGCCTTGATAAACTTCACATAATAATCAGCCCATACCTGATCATATTCTGGTAAAAGTTTCCCTCCATGAAGGATGTCATGATTGTCTTTCATCCATGCCGGAGGACTCCAGGGGCTAACGAACAATTTGAGATTATCACCAGCGGCATCAAATGCTTTTTTGATAAAAGGAATGCGATATTGTTCGTCGTGTGCTACGGTGAATGATTTCAATTCTTTATCACCATCGATGACATAGGTGTAACTGGAACTTGAAAAATCGCAGCTGTGGATATTGGTACGGATGAGTGAATATCCGATGCCCTGATCCTTGTCAAAGTATGCTGTGATTAATTTTTGTTGTTGGTCGGGAGAAAGTTTTGCAAATGTTTCGGCGGATGCATCTGTCATGGCGCCGCCGATGCCGATGAAGGTTTGAAATGTTTTTGAGGGGTCGACGAAGATGGAGGGTTCGGTTTCGAAGGGTTGAATATGTGGGGCAAAGGTGAGGGTATCTGTTGGGGAAAGTCTCAGTTTGGTATTCTCGGCGGAGATGATGACCTGGACTTTATGGTTGGCATTGATCTGGTTCGGTTGTGCCTGACCATAAAATGACAAGTAGAGGATGAATGAGATGAAGGTATAAATTCTTGGTTTCATGAAGGTATGGATGTGGAATGGGTAGAAGTATGAGGTTAAAAGTAGGGTAAAAAATTTATTGGGGATATAATCTCCTCAAAATCAATCATTTCATATTTTCCTTAAATACAATTATGTTTTCCTAAAACATCTGGATGTTTTCCTTAAACATTTTTTATCCAGGACTTGACTTTTTGGGATAAACTCCCTTAATTTTATTGCACCACAGTTGAACACCTTGTATTTATTTATTACTTCACCTGAAAACTCTTTTCCAAATGGTACTGTCAAAAGCAAACCTGTATCCGGAACCGGATCAAAAACTCTGTAATTCGTTCAAAGGCCTGGGACATCCAACCCGCAAAAGCATCTTGAAAACACTTTGTACTGAAGGAGAGATGGCAATGCAAGATCTGGCAGCCTTTCACCCATTGACTTTAGGAGCTGTATCACAACACCTGGAAATAATGCGAGATGTAGGATTCCTTAAATTTAGAAAGCATTCTCCTTTTCTAATCTATGATTTAGAAGAGGAAAATTTTAAGGAATTTTGCGAGAGCTGTTTCCAGTTTCTGATTGAAATTCAGCGAAAATGAGGTAGATAATTCTAAGACCTCAGAATAAAAATAAACTTGATCAATGTCCGGAATAATCTAATTAACAGTAAAGGTTAAAATTGAAGGATCCGGTGACTATTATCAGTACACCTACTGATTTTCATCAGCAGAATATTTAGAAAAAAGAAATTTCTTCCATATTATTTTGAGTTGGTGAAAAAATCAAATAATGAGGAAAGTATGCGCTCATACCCACTACAAAATATTCGAGATTCGCGATTCGGATTGGGAATAATATCATTTGTTTATTTTCTCAGGATTACCTCAAAAGTGTTCAATTATGTTGGTCCCTTCACTTACTCCGACTGCACTCCTTCTGTGTATTATCGTTTATCTCTCCGGATATAAAGAAATACCGCTTCATGATTCTTCTCCTGATCCGGCAACTGATTTTTCCGGCATGCCGCCCGATACACTTGTCAATTATTGTACACTCATCCGGGCCGCTTATTTCTACGGACAGAAATCCACAGAGAGCACACCACTATCAGAAAATGATGTAAAATATTTTAATGATAACTGGAAACAGGTTTTTGATATCCCATTTTATCAGACTGGCATTACCACTAATGAGTTTTCTTCGACTCAGCGATTCAAAGAAGGCAACAGGATTCCTTTTCCACCATCGGTGCTTTACAATGACAAAAATCCGGATACATACTTATTGTTTCATCTTGCGAAAGAAGTAGGTAAAATAAAAAGTAAGGCATATGAGCAGTGTCCGACGTGCATCACAGAGAGTATCAATAAGATAAATGCACTACTCAAAGGAACAAGCTTGCAATACCAGGTTGCGCAGATCTGGCTTGGCACAAGTACGATGAAGACACTCACCTCTGTGCAGGAAATCACAGATTTCTGGTTGTTCCTTCGGTGCCTCACTATCGACGATCGGGTCAATCCAAAATCACAACCTGTATTGGTTAGTTTGTCACCAGTGGTCAAATGTCCTGATACCACTTTTATTAAATGCAAAGATGAAATTAAGCCCAAGGTAAGAGTAGGGTACAGGCATTGCGAAATAGGCGGAAAAGTAGATACCATCGGTCCAATGCTTGTGAAAGGGATTGATAATTGTCCCGGCACTATCTACAGATACAAATTTGTGGCAAGGGATCAATGTCTTAAAAAGGATAGCGCATATCAATATTTTGTTATTAAAAATGATGGCCCTTCTCTCACATGTCCACGCGATACAATACTGGATTGCATCGGACATCTGGTCATCCCTAAAATTAAGACTACGGCGAGCTGTAGTGTTCGTACTAAAATAATCACACGTGGACCCTGGCTCGTGACCGGTAAACGTAACTGTCCGGATGCTGAGTATAAAATAGAATACACAGTCAGAGATACATGTGGACGAGAGGAAAAATGTGTGCAACGCATCAACATTCAAAACAATCCTCCAAAGATCGAATGTCCTGCTGATGCATTCGTTGAATGTAGGAAAGACATCAAACCGGAAAATGTAAAATATACCATAAGTTGTTTTAAAAAAGCAGATGTCACGACATCAGGCCCTAAACTTGTGAAAGGAAAACCTGATTGTGATGGTTCCGTTTATGAATTGATCTATACTGTTGAAGATTCCTGTGGAAGAACTGCTTCATGTACGCAGAAATTTACGATCCGAAATAAAGGTCCTGAAATCATATGTCCTCCAAATGAAGAAATACTTTGTTTTGATGATATCAAAGTGGGACCGCCTAAAGAAGTCAAAGTAGCCTGTGATTTGAAATATGCTATCAAGATTTCAGACCCGGTACTGATCATCGGAAATAAGAATTGTGTTGGTTCGGTATACCAGGTCATATATACGGTGACCGACGAATGTGGCCGCACTGATGAATGCGAACAGATTTTCACTATTCTCAAAGAGGATATCAATATCGATTGTCCACCGGATCTGACCGTGATGTGTAGCAAGGATATAAAACCTTCAACAGCTATTGTGAAAGTACCATGCAAACTTGATTTCAAAGTCACCCCTTCCGCAACGAAATTTGTCAGTGGTAAAAAAGATTGCCCGGGAGCAAAATACCAGATTGTATATCATGTGGAAGATGCATGTGGACGAACCAAAGATTGTGTGCAAACCTTTACCATAGCTAATCCCGCTCCTGAAATCGTTTGTTATCCGGACTTAACGATAGAGTGTGATAAGGATCCGGAATTGGTTCTACCCGTTCCCGTTGTATCATGTGGTCTTCACTATGATCTCGACGTTACTGATCCTATCCATATTTCAGGGAAAGAAAATTGTAATGGCTCAGTATATAAAATTACCTACACAGTTACAGATGAATGTGGACGTACAGCGGAATGCACGCAAAGATTTACACTGCATATTCCACCACCGGAAATTAAATGTGGACCAGAAGAAATCATAGAATGCGATGTGCCTCCAAATTTTGCGACGCCTGTACCTGTGGTTTCCTGTAGTCTTAAATATGAAATGCAAACTTCTGATCCTTTCCACATTTCAGGTCCGGAAGATTGTGATGGCTCGGTATACGGTATACGGTATACGGTGACAGATGAATGTGGACAAACGGCCGAATGTGTGCAGAGATTCAGAGCTCATATTCCTCTTCCTGTGATGCAATGTGCTCCTGACCAGGTGGTGGAATGCGAAGAAGATATCGTCACAGGTAATCCTAAAATCAATATATTTTGCGATCAGGAATATGTGCTTTCACATCAGGGACCAATACTTGTAAAAGGGATAAAAGATTGCCCCGGCGCTGAATACACCATTATCTATACAGTTACAGATGATTGTAACAGAATCGTATCATGTACGCAACGATTTAAGATCGCCAATAGCGGACCTGATATCAAATGTCCTCCTGACAGGATAGTGCAATGCGTGAATGATATTAAAGACGAGCATCCGGACGCCGGGTCAGCTTGTGGTGAAGGTAACCTTTATGTAGCAGGCCCTAAGTTGGAATCCGGTAAAGCAAATTGTCCCAATGCCGTTTATACACTTACCTATACGGCAGAGGACGGTTGCGGCAGAAAAGATATTTGCATCCAGAGATTCAGGTTATCCGGTGATGACCTCCAGGTAGATTGTCCTCATGATACAACGGTGCAATCTAAAGCTGATATAAGTCCTTCTGTCATTTATGCTACCACAAGTTGTAATGTTGCAGCTCATGTCACGAATAGTCAACCACGTCTGGTCTCAGGAAAAGATAATCAGCCGGGATCGGTTTATGAAATCACCTACACGATCACTGATGATTGTGATCAACGGGAGACTTGTGTTCAGCGATTTACGACAATGAGTTGTTCGTCCTTTTATCCGAATACCGAGCCGGTATGGAATGCACAGAAAAAACTGTATGAATGCAATTGTATCAAAGGATATGTATGGAATGCATCTAGGACTGGTTGTGAACTGTTGCAGATTCCGGATTGTATTACCTATTATCCGAATACGCAGGCCGTGTTTAATGCGCAGACAAATCAATATGAATGTAATTGCATCACCGGTTACGTCTGGAATGCGACCAGGACCGCCTGTGAGTTGCAGATTCCGGATTGCAATGCTTATTATCCGAATACGCAGGCCGTATTGAATCCACAGACAAATAAATATGAATGTAATTGCATCACAGGATACGTCTGGAATGTTGCAAGGACGGCATGTGAGCTGCAGGTTCCGGATTGTAAAGCATATTATCCAAACTCAGTTGCTGTATGGAATGCTAATGCTAAGCAATATGAATGTAATTGTATAACGGGATATGTGTGGAATGCAGGCCGGACCGCATGTGTCCCCTCTGTACCTGATTGTAATTCCTATTATCCAAACACAGTGGCAGCATGGAATGCACAGACAAATCAATATGAGTGTAATTGTATTCAGGGCTATGTGTGGAATGCAGGTAGGACAGCATGTGTCTCTTCTGTTCCGGATTGCAATGCATATTATCCAAATACTACAGCGGTATGGAATGCCCAGACCAATAAATATGAATGTAATTGTAATCAGGGATATGTATGGAATGCTACACGTACAGGATGCGAAGCGGCAGCTCCTGACTGCAATACGATTTATCCGAATACAATAGCCAGATTTAATTATACGACAAATCAGTATGAATGTATCTGCTTGCTGGGGTATACATGGAATTCATCAAGGACCGGATGTATATTAGCCACTCCGGATTGTAATTCATTTTTTCCAAATACCGCGGCTGTGTGGGATGCGGCGACAAATCAATATTTGTGCAATTGTATCCAGGGGTATGAATGGAATGCGACCAGAACAGGATGTGTGGCAAGCCCCAACCGTGATAATCCTCCTGTAAATCCTGCGCAACAAAAGACAGGTGAGTGTAACATAAGTTATGGTAGTGGCGCGAATGAACCTGAGCAATACACAATTGATGTTCATTCCGTCACCGGTACATTGACATTTACGTACAATACATATCAGGTGAAAGACAGAATCCATGTGTATTATGGTAATGCCAAAATATATGATACCGGATGTGTCGGGACAAGTGGAAGTCAGAATTTTACACTTGATGGTTACAATAGTATTTTCAGGATTATTGTTGATCCACTGTGCGATCCGACAGAGTCAGATACGCAATGGGATTTTACATTAGGGTGTCCGCATTAG
>JBATMM010000632.1:0-6069 GCA_049289835.1 Saprospiraceae bacterium
GAAGGAGGCAACAGTGATGGTATAGCTATCCGAATTCAAAACAACACCACTACTGCCCAAAATAATTTTGTCACTTTCTACAAAGGAGGTGATGCTGTAGCCGGAAGAATAGAAGGATATGTCCTGAGTGATATTGCATCACCACCGATACCAACAAGCGATGAAATCTGGACGGCGGTATGCATCGCCATCGCTGATTACAATCCTGTCACACTTTTCTGGACACAATTTGCAAATCAATTCAATTTGGTAGGCACAATATGGAATGGTGCGACAATACCATCATTTTCTATTCCCGATTTTCCGGGTCTTACATTGCCTGATTTCCCTGGACTCACACTGCCTGATTATCCGGGTTTGGTGCTTCCTGATTTTCCGGGTTTGGGGTTACCTGATTTTCCAGGTGTAGTGATTCCCGACATTCCATCTATATCCATTCCGGACGTTGGGACTATTTTCGGTGGCTTGACACTTCCTGATATTCCGGGTTTAGCTATTCCTGATGTACCAGCTTTTGGTATTCCTGATATACCAGCTTTTGGCATTCCTGATATACCGGCATTTACTATTCCTGATATACCGGCATTTACCATTCCTGATGTACCGGAGATTGATCTTTCAGCAGACTTATTCGTATGGCCTACTATTCCTACGTTCAGCGATATATTGATTCAGCAAGGTGTCTGTCCTAATGCCGGCATATTCGATGTACCTAATGGATATGTATACCGATTGATCCAATGGGGTGTACAAAATGATATGCAAAACATGATTTCGTTCAATCCTATTGATCTCGCTGCAAAAGTATTGACATGGGGTGTAACAAAAGTTGTGAAATCGGGAGGTGTGACTTACGGATCGCAAGGTGCAGACTATGCGGAATATTTACCTAAACAACATCCAACTGAACAGTTTATGAATGGTGAAATCGTAGGTGTCCATGGAGGTCTTATCTCTAAAGTGACTACAGGTGCCGATCAGATTTTAGCTATTTCAACAAATCCGTTGGTGCTGGGTAATCAACCTGAGGATGCAGAGAAAGATGGATTTGCAAAAGTTGGATTCCTCGGACAGGTTCCTGTATTCGTACAAGGTCCGGTAGAGCTGGGTGACTATATCGTTCCATCAGGTAAGAATGATGGTATCGGCAGAGCGATCAAAACAAGTGAATTGAGTGCAGAAATACTTCCTGAAATATTTGGAAAAGCATGGTCCTCATCTCCGCTTGAAACTACAGTAGTGATCAATGTATCTGTTGGTCTGCGGCCAACTGAAATAGCTGAAGTATTAAAACAGCGTGAAGCGAGCCTGAAATCACTCCAGCAGCAAATCAATGATCAGAATGCGATTCATACAGAATTGAAAGCTGATGTTGATATGTTGAAAGCATACCTGGAGCTTGGTGGCAAACCTTCTGCTAAGGGCACGAATTAGAAAAGAACAGTTAATACATAATCTGAAAAAAATGAAAAATCTACTGTTTCTTTTAGCGGCGATTCTAATCTCTTCTTCTGCGTTGATGTCTCAGTCTGTACCTGCGGGTATGCGATTTCAGGCTATCGCCAGAAGTTTGGATGGAAGCCTTCTCACAGCACAAGCCCTTATCGTCAAGGTAGAGTTATTGTCGGCTGGTGAAAAGGAAAATATATTCTATAGTGAAATGCATGATGTCAAATCCAGTGATCTGGGATTACTTGATTTTGTCATCGGTGAAGGGACTCAGTCTTCAGGTAAGTTTTCTGAAATTCCATGGGCTACTGAAGACGTATGGGTGAGGATCTCTGTGAAATCTGTGAGCGATGATGATTATCAAATCATCAGTTCAGGTCAGTTATATTCAGTCCCTTATGCTCTTTATGCAAACTCTGCAGGGTCAATTGTCGATCAGCAATCTGATCATAATGGCGGAAGAGGACTCGGAGGTAATCTTGATCAAACTGCTATCTATTGGGCACTCGATGGGAATACCAACTCACATAAGTACAAGGGAGGGGGACAAGCCGTATTAGGTACGACTGACAGGAAGGATCTTGTCATGGTGACCCAAAATATACCACGCTTAATCATTGATAAGGATGGCAATATCACCATCATGCTTAACATCGTCATCAATGGTAATCTGAATGTAGATGGAAATACAACGTTGAATGGCTCGCTGGATGTGACGAATATGAGTCCGACTCACTTTTCTGGCAGACTTACTGTTGATAAAGCTACTTTTCTCAACGATATACTTACTGTTGCAAATATGGCTCCCACACTATTGTCTGGCCCGCTTACAACTGAGAAGACTTTGTATGTTAAAGGAGCTACGACATTAAACAGTACGCTGGATGTAACAGGAATGAGTGCAACTCATCTTACGGGTACATTGGTCACAGATAAGGCGTCAGCTTTAAATGGTCTTAATGTTATGAATTTGTCCCAAACTCAATTGACAGGATCACTTGATGTAGATAAGACTATGAATGTAGACGGGGCCACTACACTCAACAATACTCTCGACGTCTCCGGAGTCACTCATCTTTCAGGTACGCTGGTCGTTGATAAAGCCACTACATTGAATAGTACGCTTACGGTTGCTAATCTTTCTGCTACTCAATTGACAGGTACACTTGATGTTGACAAAACGCTCAATGTTGACGAAGCTACTACTCTCAACAACGGACTAGATGTCACGGGCATGAGTGCTACACATCTGACGGGTACTTTGACTGAAGATAAAGCGACTACACTGAATAATGCACTCACTGTCACTAATAGTGCGCCAACCCATTTAACAGGTGACCTGGTCGTTGATGGTTCGGTAAATATTGATGGTGACATCACCCTCAATGGTCCGTTGAATGTCAACGGAATGAATCCGACTACATTGACAGGAACATTGGAAGTAGATAAGTTGGCTACATTTCTATCAGGTATGAGTATCAGTGGAGGCGGTACTGTAGGTCCTGATGGTACACACCTTGCATTTTTTGATAATGAAGAAGGTGGCACGAGTGATGGGATTGCTATTAAGATTAACAACAGCGGGATTGATAAGGAAAATAATTTTATGACCTTTTACAAAGGAACAGGTGCAGCCGTGGCAGGTCGTATCGAGGGATATGAATTTGATGATATCGCGGATATTCCTGTACCTACAAGTGATGAGATATGGACAGCGGTTTGTGTAGCTATAGCAGATTATAATCCGATCACGATTGCATGGACGCAATTTGCAGGAGCATTTAATTTGGTTTCCTCCGGTTGGAATAATGTAACTATTCCTTCTTTTGATATACCGGATATTCCACCATTTACGATTCCGGATATTCAACCTTTAACGATTCCGGATATTCAACCTTTTGTTATCCCCGATATTCCTGGGGTTACGATACCTGATGTTCCGGGAGTTGTGATACCAGATGTACCGGAGCTGGTAGTTGGCCCATATCTGTGTGTCAGTGCATGTATATGTCCATGTGATATTTTGGATCCACTCAATTTTAATTGCTGTTGTGGGACGGTATGTGCTATTCCTGAGTTCACTTTATTTCCGGGGATTACCATTCCTGACTTTCCGGGGATTGCGATTCCTGATGTCCCTGCTATTCCCATTCCTGATTTCCCTGGTATTCCGATTCCTGATTTTCCGGGTATTGCTATTCCGGATTTCCCTGGTCTTGTGATACCTGCTGTGCCTGAAATTAATTTGAAAAATTTATTTGGTGAAGCTCCTACCATTCCTACATTCAGTGACATACTTGTATCACAGGGCATTTGTCCTAATGCGGATATTTTCAATATCAACAATGGATATGTAAGGAGACTTGCTGACTGGGCTTTAGAAAATCGTCTTCAGAGTTTAGTGACGATTGATCCAATAGCACTGGTCGCTAATGGTCTTGCATGGGGACTCACATCATCTGTACTTGATGGTGGTGTTGTCTATGGTTCAAAAGGAGCTGACTATGCTGAGTATCTACCCAAAGTTTATCCAACCGAACAGTTTATGAAAGGTGACATTGTGGGTGTTTATAATGGAAGAATTTCAAAAAATACACGCTATGCAGATCAGGTATTAGCCATCACATCGCAGCCATTGGTTTTAGGTAATATGCCGGCTGATGACAAAGTATCAGATTTTGAACAAGTTGCATTTCTTGGGCAGGTACCTGTCTATGTAAAAGGACCTGTTAAACTCGGTGACTATATTCTTCCTTCAGGAAATAATGACGGAATTGCCTTAGCTGTACCTGCCGGTTCATTGACGACTGAAATGTTATCCATGGTGTTAGGCAAGGCATGGTCTGATTATGCTGGTGATGGAGTTACCTTAATCAATACCTCGATAGGCCTTCGTCCGATGGAGATATCCTTGTTACTTCAAAAGCAAGGTGATGTGGAAGATGCATTACAAAATCAGATGAAACTTCAGCGCGAGGATACTGAAGTGATGACCAATGACATTGAACAGATGAAACATAAACTTGGATTGTCTGCGACGACATATAACCCATAAAGTTTTATGCTCGTACAACTTCCTGAGAAGGCAAATGGTTTAGTATTGTTTGCCTTCTTTTTACAAATAGCAATGTGCATAAATGAACTCAAGATTTAAATTAATAATTCTACTTGCGCTTCTCCTGGTGATGTGGCACCCTTCCTATAGTCAATCATTTGAAGGTACCATTACCTTACATGTCACTTCTGATCACAAGGAAAGTAGTACAATGCTGACGATCAGAGGCGACAAAACTCTCCTTGAAGCAGACATAGATTCTACCGAATCCATCAAAATCATTAAAGACTGGGAAGCTGAGACAACCACATTATTACGAAGAAAAAATGATTTAAAATATGGATTTCGCACATTAGGTATACCCGAGTCTGATCCTCCCGTACATGATGAAAAAGTAAGTGGTAATATAAAGACAGATATCACCGATGAAGTAAAAATGATCGACTCGTATAAATGCACCAAAGTCATATATAAAAGTCCATTTGCCATATCCGAAGCTTGGATTACGAAGGATGCCGGATTTTCATTGAGTAAATATTTTCCGGAATTCTTAGGAAGTAGCACAGATCCGCATCTGTATGATCTTAGAAAAGCAGCAAACAAAGAAGGCTTTGTCATGCGCTATTGGGAGAAGCTTATTGACTCAGGCAAGGAAAGCAATCTGGATATGATTGTTACTCCGAAAGAAATCCCGAATGAGGTTTTCAACATAAGTGCAGAGTACCTCGTTTTAGATCAGGAAAGCATGAAGCGATTGCTTCAGGACTCGCAACGTGATGAAGTGAAGAAAAAGCAATGGGACGAATTCATGCAGCTCTTCGGAAACAAATAGATCGTTTTGCAATAGTCTGGTTTATAGTCTATCTGCAGGCAGGTGTGAAATCTTAACAGACTATTCAATCATTCGGTACAGGCAGTAGCGAATCTCATGCACACAAATGATTAAATTTGCAATCCCGTTTCCGCATCGGTCCATTTTGAACTTAGATGTGGTATTGAATAAATAATTTTTCATTGATAAATAACAAAGAATTAAGAATGTCTATCCATATGTATGTTAAACGGTGCTTTGTCGTCGGACTCCTGATGCTCTCTTTTTTTTCACATCAGATGTATGCCGCAGGCAATAAGATAAAAGGTTCGATAACAAACTATACAGGGGATAAGGTTTTTCTCGCTATGATCTATGGAGGAAAACAATACGTAGTGGACACAGCTATCACAGACAATGGAAAATTTTTGTTTGATAGTTATTATGATCTGGAATCCGGCGTATACCTTGTCGTCCTGCCACCGGCTAAAAGTTTTTTGCTTTTAATCGACAGGAATATTCCTGAATTCAGTTTCACTGCAGATAATAAGGACGTTGAAGGCACTATACAGTTCCAGTCATCTCCGGATAATACGTTATACTACAAGTATCTGAAATTTTTCCAGGCAAAGAGAAACGAACTGGATAGCATTAAGACCACTTATGATGCACAGAAAAATGAACCTGATAAAGCTGCATTGCTGGCGAAAATGCAACAATTAAAAAAGGAAGTGCTTCTCTATCAAACAGAACT
>JBATMM010000633.1:0-24610 GCA_049289835.1 Saprospiraceae bacterium
GCCCACAAGAGGTTTAGCCTTAACAAAAATGGCACTGAATATGAGCCTTTCCAGTACTCTTGATCAACAACTAGACATCGAAGAGGAACTCCAGACGACTGCAGGTCAAACAGAAGATTACGCAGAAGGCGTAAAAGCTTTTTTAGAAAAACGTAAAGCAATCTTCAAAGGTAAATGAAACGTATAGCCGTGATCGGAGCAGGTGCCATGGGTTCCGGTATTGGACAAGTGGCAGCGATGGCAGGGCATGAAGTCATGATCTATGATGCCTATTCAAATGCAATCGAAAAATCAAGAGATGCAATTCTCTCATCCTTGAATAGATTAGCAACAAAAAATAAATTTACTGACCAGGAATCCAAAGCCATATTCGGGCGAATATATTTTGTTGATAAAATGGAAAGTATCATCGGAAGCGAATTGGTGATCGAAGCCATCATTGAAGATGTGGATGAAAAAAGAAAAATATTCGAACAGGTAGAATCGATCGTTACTGATGATGCAATCATTGCTACGAATACATCATCTCTTTCTGTGACAGGTCTTGCCAAAGTATTGAAAAAGCCGGAACGATTCATCGGAATCCATTTTTTCAATCCGCCAGTGCTCATGAACCTTGTTGAGATCATACCTGCGTTGCAGACATCTGAAGAGGTAGTGCAATCTGCCGTCGAACTTATTACTTCATGGAATAAAGTCATCGTCAAAGCAAAAGACACACCCGGCTTTATTGTCAATCGTATAGCACGACCATTTTACGGAGAAGCACTAAGGATAGCTGAAGAACAAATCGCACAACCATCATTTATTGATCAGTGCATGCGTGAAGCAGGTGGATTCAAAATGGGTCCATTTGAATTGATGGATTTTATTGGCAATGATATTAATGAGTCAGTGACACGTACAGTTTGGGCAGCGATGTATTTTGATTCGAGATATAAACCTTCAGTCTTGCAGGCCAACCTTGTCCGGGCTGGATGGTTAGGGCGCAAATCGGGGAGAGGCTTTTACAATTATTCATCTGATGCACCGTTGACAATAGCAAAATCAGAGATTGATAAGAAAGAAATTTCAGATCGTATCATCATCATGCTGATCAACGAAGCTTCAGAAGCATTACATTACGGAATTGCGACAAAAGAAGACGTAGATCTTGCGATGACCCTGGGGGTGAATTATCCCATAGGCCTTTTAAAATGGGCTGATCAAATCGGGATCGATAATTGTGTCAGGCAAATGGATGCCTTATTTGACACCTATCATGAAGAACGATACAGATGCAGCGTTCTGTTAAGGAAAATGGCTGCATCTCAACAGACCTTTTACGCATGAACCCGATAATAGAAAAGATGTACAATGCAGATGCCTTTAGCCAATGGTTAGGAATTGAGCGCATTGATGAAGGACCAGGTTATTCCATCATTCAGATGGAAGTACGTCCTGAAATGGTGAATGGATTTGGAATAGCACATGGTGGAATTACTTTTTCCCTGGCCGATAGTGCGTTTGCTTTCGCTTCAAACTCACGTGGAAAGAAGGCAGTATCCATTGAAACTTCTATCAATCATCTCAAAACAGTTTATCCCGGTGATATCTTAAGGGCTGAAGCAGAAGAAACCTCATTAGGAAAAAAGATAGCAATATATCATGTCAAAGTCTTAAGAGGAGAAGAGTTGGTCGCACATTTTAAAGGAGTCGTGTACCGAAAAGAAGAAGACTGGATTATCGAAAATTAATCATGGACTGAAATTGAAAAAACAAATCATCATTCTTATTCCCATTTTCCTTTTCGTTGTTGTTTGCAGCGCACAAACGCATATTTATAAAACGACGGAAGGGCGTATCACTTTCAAATCCGAGGCTCCTCTCGAAACCATTATTGCTTCATCTTCAAAACTGGAAGGAGCCATTGGAAATGATGATTTATCATTTGCCTTCCTTGTACCGATACTTTCCTTTAATGGATTCAATAACGGTCTGCAACGACAGCATTTTTATGAAAACTATCTCGAAGCTTCCAAATATCCTCAGGCAAGCTTCACCGGAAAGATTATTGAGTTTGTAGATTTTTCAAAACCCGGCACGTATGCAGTAAGGGCTAAAGGACAATTAACAATCCATGGCCGTACAAAAGAACGTATCATCAAAGTTGAACTTACATCTACCGGAACAGTCATTACAGCCAAAGCACAATTTATGGTTCCATTGATGGATCATCAGATTGAGGTACCTAAAATTGTAAATCAAAAAATAGCCCAGGAGATCGCTGTTACCATCCGGGCGACTCTTTCGCTTACCACCAAGCCATGAAATGGATTTTCCGCGTAGTCCTTTTTTTAATGGCTTATCCGATCATTGGCCAGGAATTTTATTTCAGGCAGATGCCCCTTGACTTCGATGGGGATATTCAAAAAATAGGTTTGTTATTTCAGGGAAAAGATCAGATGATATGGTTAGGAACTGACCAGGGACTTTATTCTTTTGACGGAAGAAATTACTGGAAAATTGAAAGACCGGATGGTGCAGTTCATGAGGTCACAGCTATTGCAGAGCGATCAGACGGAGAGTTATGGACTGGCTTTGATGACGGCTTTATACAGGTTATTTCTGTGCTTGGAGATAACAGGGTGATTCCTACAGATTCATTGAAGGGGGTTTCTATCTCAAAAATTATTTTTCATCCTGATGGAGATGTCTATATCGCCACATATGGAGAAGGCATCTGGCGTATTCGAAATAATCAGCTTCTTCGCCTTACATATACATCTCTTCTGCAGACGGATGATGTATATGATGCCATCCTTGATCACAAAGGTCGCATATGGTTAGCTACGGACAGAGGTATCTGGATTTATCAGCAGCAACCTGATGAAAATCTAAAGCATCTCGGGCGAGAACAAGGTCTGCCGGATGAAATCGTAACGAAGCTTCTTGGCGAAAAAAATGGAGACGTATGGATAGGATTATATGATCATGGACTCGGGCGATACATTGCAGCGAAGGATAGTATCATCACTGTGATGGCCATAGAGCCCGGTGATGAAAGTGTTGTCAGCCTGGTCAAAGGCCATTCTGATGAAATCTGGATTGCTACGGAAAAGAATATCGGGAAGTATTCGATAGCACAAGCAGGTCATAAGATTCAGCTTCCTTCTGAAATAACAAAACGACTTGATGTTATCCTTTTTGATAAGACTGGAAATCTGTGGGTTGCCTCGGGGAATAAATTATACATGGCAAATACCCAATTGGACCATCGCACTCCTGATGTCACCGGCATTCAGTCCATTACTTCTTTGGATGGTAAACTTTGGTTGGGTTGCGAGAGCGGGTTGTATAACATGAATCAGGATGGAAGTGATTTGAGCCAGCTTTTAGAACAAGAGCAGCTTAATATTTTATCAATCTATGCAGATCCGACCGGGATACTCTGGATTGGAACATTTGGCCAGGGTCTTTATGTTTATGACCCTGTTAATGGACGGAAGAGACATTTGACAGAAAAGGAAAATATCTCCAATAACAGCATTCTAAATATTGATGGAAAAGGTAATAAACTATGGCTTGCCACTCTCGGTGGAATTACAGAAATCGATTGGGTAAAAGATCCCTTCAAAGACAAATTGTCTGTGACCGTTTTCCAGGAGAAATTTAAATTCCCTACAGGTTATGTGTACGATGTATATGCAGGTGAAGATGATAAAGTATGGTTTGGCACAGACGGAAAGGGATTATACTACCTGGAGCAAAATCAATTGTATTCATTTCATCGCCCCATTACATTGCCTGGAGAGGATACATTTGATCTGAGGACTATCTATAGTATCACCACGGATGTAAAAAATAATCTGTGGATCTCTTCCACAAAAGGAAATATTTTGAATTTAGATCTTAATGGTAATGTGCTTGGCCACTTATCCTCTGCGCATGGTTCGTTGAATAGCCTTATCACAACAGCTAAGGGTGAGATCGTCATGGTCCGCGAAGGTGCCATTCAAATCAAAAACTCTGACTACGGTGTTTTTTCTTTTAGTTCTTCGACAGGATTATCTTCTTTTTCTCCAAACCTTAATGCAGTTTGTAAAGACAAGGATGGTTCAGTATGGATAGCCGATACAGACAATATTTTGCATTACGTTCCTTCACCTACGGATACTGCGCGATATGTGCACATGCATTTAGTTGATATTTCACCAGGCATATTACATCAGAAGGAATCAATACGACTCAATCCTGATAGTAATTTTCTGGATTTACGGTTTACTGGTTTGTGGTATCCGGATCCCTCAAGGGTTCAATACCGATATATGCTGAAAGGTCATGATCAGGATTGGATCTATACGCATGAAGGGAGAGCTGTCTATTCGAAATTATCTCCCGGCACATATACGTTTATGGTGGCAGGGTCATACAATGAAGATTTTTCACAGGCGCAACCTTTTCAAAAACAGATTATCGTACTGCCGCCATTTTACTTTACGTGGTGGTTTATATCAGGTTGTATCATTGTGATTTCACTGGCGACATGGTTATTACTCCGCTTGCGCATACAGCATATCAATAAGCTACATCAGCTTGAAAAGGAGAAAACAACACTGCAGTTGTTAGCCATTCAGGCCCAGGTTAATCCACATTTTTTATTCAATAGTTTTAATACATTATCTAACATTATCGAAGAGGACCAGAAGAGTGCTGTTGCATATGTTGATCAGTTGTCCGGATTTTTCAGAGGTGTATTGCTCCATCGCGAGGCTGAACTGATCACACTTGAAGAAGAAGTGGTCATCATGCGCAACTATGCATATATCCTGGAGAAGCGATATGGAAATAATATCAACATCGTGGAAAATATCGGTAATCTGGAAGGTTATATAGCACCGCTTGGCATACAACTCCTCGTGGAAAATGCAATCAAGCACAATAAGGTATCGAATGAAAAGCCGCTCACCATTACGATTACCATTGATGACAAGTGGGTGGTCGTTTCGAATCCTGTGCGGCCTAAAATCCAGGCTATGACGGACTCCACGGGTTTTGGACTGAGTAGCCTGGTGACGAGATATCAATATCTTACTTCCGCAAAAATTGAAATATTGAATGACGGAAATACATTTACAGTTAAAATTCCCATTATCCACCTTAATAACTGATCATGAATATATTGATTGTAGAAGATGAAAAACCTGCGGCCACCAGGTTGGTAAATATGTTGAAGAAGGTCGAGCCTGATGCTGAAATCGTGGGCATCACGGATGGGGTAGAGTCCACATTAAATTTTCTTGATCAGCATGCACCTCCGGATTTGGTATTTATGGATATTCATCTTGCTGACGGCTCAGGGTTGGAGATATTCAAACATCATTCTTTTGCGGGTATTGGCGTCATTTTTTCTACGGCATATGACCAGTATGCTATAGAAGCTTTCAAGCTGAATGCTTTGTATTATTTGCTCAAACCGATAAAACAGGAAGAGCTGGAGCTTGCATTGACCAGATTCAAACAGCATAAGGAAAAAAGTAAGGATTACAGAGAGATTGTCAATAAGCTTCTGTCCAAACAGGGTAATGATAAGCGATTCCTGATACGCATGGGGCAAAGTTTGCGTCTTGTACAGCAACCGGATATTGCATATTTCTATACCTCAGATAAGATTACGTTTATGATGACACGGGAAGGGCGTAAATATCCTGTGGACTATACTCTTGAAAACCTGGAAGAAATCATTGACAGTTCTAAATTTTTCAGGATCAACCGCCAGTATATTATCCATATTGAGGCCATTCAGCAAATGCACGCACATTCAAAAGCAAGGGTTCGAATAGATTTGTCGCCTGTAGCGCATGAGGAAGTAATCGTCAGCACTGAAAAATCCCCTCTTTTTAAAAAGTGGCTTGAAGGTGAAGAATAAGAAAAGTGCCGGGTCTTCTTTTGTCCGTTTCAGATGCCTTGCATTCCCATTGAGCAAGTTTAGGCAGGCTCATAGCATATGCCTTTATAGATTTACTCACTACATTCCATCTATTCAGTTGAAGAAGGCCTGTATCAATCAGACATATGCATAAATATTTAATCTATTGTATTTGTTGCCTGGTGGTGTCAGGCACTATATCATGTGCTTATAATGTAGAAGAAGATCTCTATCCGCCTGTTGTATGTGATACGCTGAATGTAACCTATAGCGGAACTATATTGCCTATCATTCAACATAATTGTTACGAGTGCCACAGTGATGCCAATGTGAGCATAAGTCAAATACCGCTTGAAGGATATGCGTTTATTAGTGTTAAGGCCCATGATGGACAGCTGATCCAGGCGATCAGGCATACCGGTGAAGTAACGCCTATGCCCAAGGATCGTCCTTCGCTCTCTGAATGTGATATACAAAAAATTGAAAAGTGGGTCTCAGACGGCGCGCCGGATAATTAAAGAGCGGAATGAAAAAATATATTTTGAGCTTATTATTTTTTGGAGGATTCACGAGTCTCTCATTGGGACAAAAATATTTTTCAAAGACCGGACATGTTCATTTTTTATCTGAAGCTCCTATTGAAAAGATAGAAGCGGACAATAATAATGGGTTTGTCATATTTGATGCGGCCACCGGGCGATTTGAATTTTCTGTACTGATCAAAGGCTTTGCATTTCAGAAAGCATTGATGCAGGAACATTTTAATGAAAATTATATGGAAAGCGATAATTACCCCAAAGCCGTTTATAAAGGGAGCATTGTGGACTGGTCAGCAATTCATTTGATGAATGATCATATCTACCAGGTCAATGTTGAGGGCCAACTGACGATGCATGGTGTCACCAAGCCATTTAATTGCCAGGCTTCGTTAACCATGAAGAGTGGAGGGGTTTCGGCTAATTCATCATTTGATGTGGTCATAGCTGACTATGATATTCAGATACCGAAAGTGGTAAAGGATAATATTTCAAAAAATGTCAAAGTCACCGTCAAGGTTGACTTGCTACCGATGAAATAAAATGATGAAAATCTGGTACATCGTTTTTATCATTACGATAATGGCTGCTGCAGCAGGGCAGGTAATTGCTCAAAAAGAGCAGGATTTGCTTTCATTACTTGGGAGAGAGGAGACTACCGAGTATGCAGCAGCCAGTTTTAAAACAGATCATGTCATCAATCTGCATTCATTGGAGAATACAGCTGCCGGCGTGTTAGATGTAAAAATTTCTCATCGTTTTGGTTTTTTAAGTGAGGGTCTTTATCAGCTCTTTGGTCTTGATCAGGCTACTATCCGGATCGGTGCAGATTATGGTATTTCAGACAGACTTTCGATCGGGGTGGGTAGAAGCAGTTATGAAAAATCCTATGATGGCTTTGTCAAATACAAACTCCTCAGGCAAAGTTCCGGCCTTCGCAATATGCCGGTCACTGTTGTTATCCTGGGGACTTCATGCATTGAGACATTACACTGGGCACATCCCGAACGGAATAATCTCTTCTCTTCCAGATTATATCATGTAGCCCAATTGATCATCGGGCGGAAATTCAGCAATGAATTCAGCTTTCAAATCTCACCTACACTCGTACACAGAAACCTCGTCAGCACTGCCGCTGAAAAAAACGATGTCCTGGCCTGTGGATTTGCCGGGCGGATAAAACTGAATAAACGTCTTTCGCTGAATGCTGAGTATATATACCTCCTTCCTAATCAGGTGTCTAAAGAGATTCACAACTCCCTTTCTATTGGCTTTGATATCGAGACCGGAGGCCATGTATTCCAGCTTCATTTTACGAACAGTACATCAATGGTAGAAAGAGGTTTTATTGCAGAGACAGTCGGGGACTGGGGGAAGGGTGATATTCACTTCGGATTCAATATATCACGTGTTTTTACGATCGTGAAACCTAAAGCATAATATTTTACTGCTCAAGACGGCCGGGTGAATTTACACTTCTGGTTAATTTCCCAAAATCTTTTCTTAAAGATTTCAAAATTCAGAGTATTTTGAAACCATACATTTTGAAAGATTGTATTAGTTGCATACTTTTTGGGCGCTGAAAAAGCTCCTTTTGATCATTAAATCCAATTCAATATGAAAAACTTATTTATACTCCTCCTGATTTCATTTCTGATCCCTTCATTCGGGCAGGCCCAGGTGCTTGAAGATACCAGGGTCATGAGCCTGGGCTCGAGCCCTGCACTGACGATCATGCTTCCAGGAGCTACTGTCAAATTTGCAGATGCCGAATGGAAGGAATATATGAAGCCCTACGGTAAAGTCGCTAAAGTGAAACAATCTAAAGAGACTGTAGTAGCTGATGCACAGATTCTGGATATCGGAGGCATCAACAAATTAAAAATCTTCAACCTTAATGAAGAATCAGGCGATGGCGCGAGGGCTATAGTCTGGATCAATTTGGATACCGGGTTTGTCAGTTCCACAGCTAATCCTACCGCATATGTGGCCAGTGTCAAATTTCTTAAAGATTTTTCCTACAAGGTTAAAATTGATCTGATCACCAATGATCTGGAAGATCAACAAAAGCAACTTGCTAAATTTCAAAACAATTTGACCAAACTGCAACGAGAAAAAGAAAGTCTTAATAAGACGATTGAAGACTCTAAAAAGCGGATAGCCCAGGCAGAGGCCGATATTGAAAAGAATAAGAAAGACCAGGAATTGGCTCAGAAGGAAATCGACAATCAGAAAGGTATTGTAGATGGTGTTGAGAAAAAGCTCAACCAGGCCAAAAACCAATAAAAATAGGGCCAGTTTAAAGGTCTTTTAAAAACATAAGGGTTTCTATCCTGGCTTATACAAAATGGCTAGGTAGAAACCCTGATTTTTATATAATTAACTGTATTTGTTATGTTATTCCACACTTAAGTATAATTATTGTAGTTAGGAAAAGCAATAAACGAATTATCTCGACCTTCATTTTATACTAGTTGCTTTTCTGTTTGCTCCCCCCCAATTAAATGCATAGGCGTGATTACACGTCTTTTCTCTTTTTTGAATTTGGATTGAACGGAATTCCGCAGGAAGGAATTCAGGGAGAGATTTTATTATCCATTTTTTGATTTTAAAAAACTAAAACTATGATGCGTTTGACAGTGACTCTGTTAGCCCTATGCATATGGGGCATCACATTTGGACAGAAAGCAATTTCTACGGAAGTCAACAATTTAAGGACTCAGGGACACCAGTTTAAAGAGGTGTCTTTACTCAAATACCAATCCAGCGATTTACATGCACGTTCATTAAACATTTCCGGACTCACCAAAGGCACAGTGATGAGCATCGATCAGGAAATGATTCATGGACTCATCAGCAGTCAAAACGATTACATCCAACTCTCTATACCAGTATCTGACAGAGCGGAGATGAAACTAAATCTCTATCGGCACGATATTTTTACGTCTGATTTTGCTTTATACACAAGTGAAAATCCAAACGTACCTGTTGATTATACGCCGGGTCTTTATTACAGAGGTACAATCGAAGGTGATCCAAATTCTGTGGTAGCGATTTCTGTATTTAATGATGAGATCATGGGATTGATCAGCACAGATAAAGGTAATTACATACTGGGCCGGATCGAAAACGACAGAGATAATATGCACATCTTTTACAACGATAGGGATCTGGAAAGAAAATCAACCTTTAACTGCGAAACTTCTGACGAAGGGCCTGCCTACACACAGGAAGATCTGCAACCACACGCACAAAGTCGTGATGTGGGTGATTGTGTGCGAATTTATCTTGAGATTGATGATGATATCGTCACCGCTAAAGGAGGTGCTACGAATGCGACTAATTACATTACAGGTCTGTTCAATCAAAGTTTTGTTATATATGCTAATGAGCAAGTGACATTGACGATCAGTCAGATCATCGCCTGGACTACAACCAGTCCGTATACAGGATCTACATCATCCGCATTGCTCACTTCATTTCAAAATAATACAGGAGAATTTAATGGCAATGTTGCTCAGCTTGTTTCATATAAAGCAAGCGGAGGTATCGCTGTCTTAGATGCTTTATGCCAGACAAATCCTGACTGGAGAAAAAGTTTTGCAAGCATCGACGGCGTATATTCTAATGTTCCAACGTATAGCTGGGATGTAGAAGTGGTCACGCACGAGATGGGTCATGTCATCGGATCAAAACATACACATGCCTGCGCATGGAATGGCAACAATACCGCCATTGATGGATGCGCCGGAGGTGTAGAAGGATCTTGCCCTCTACCAGGGAATCCTGCAGGAGGTGGTACCATCATGAGTTACTGTCACCTTACCAATGTGGGTATAAATTTCACCCTTGGATTTGGACCTCAACCAGGTACTGTCCTCAGGAACAGAGTAAATGCTACCAATAATTGTCTGACTTCATGTGGCCCACCACCACCGCCACCGCCGCCAGCTTATTGTAGTTCGAATGGTTCGAACTCTTCTTACGAGTATATCAATAAAGTGGTTTTGAATACAATCAATAACACCAGTGGCAATAATCAGGGTTATGGAAACTACACAGCATTAAATACTAGCCTGAATCCTGGTACCACCTATACCATCGCATTGACACCTGGTTTTGCGGCCGGTTCTTATTCAGAATTCTGGCGTGTATGGATAGACTATAATGGTGATCTCGATTGGGCTGATGCAGGAGAACAGGTTGGACAGGGATCAGGAAATTCAATTATCAATCTTACGTTTACTGTTCCTGCCGGAACTCCGGTCGGATTGAAGAGAATGCGTGTCTCCATGCAATATGGTGCATATCCTCCTATCTGCGGTGCATTCACATATGGAGAGGTTGAAGATTATTCTGTCACTATTGGTTCTGTTCCTCCACCTACGCCTACATGTACGGATGGAATCCAGAACCAGGGTGAAACGGGAATCGACTGCGGAGGTCCTTGTCAGCCATGTCCTTCCGGACCAACCTGTACGGATGGAATACAAAATCAAGGTGAAACAGGAATTGATTGCGGTGGCCCATGTCAACCATGTCCTCCGCCTCCACCACCTCCTGGTGGAAATACGATACTTCTGGCAAGTTATTTTGAGACCGGATGGGATAGCTGGATTGATGGCGGTGTAGATGCTAACAGAGTCATTTCCAACTATTCGTGGGAAGGACAATATTCAATACTACTCAGAGATAATTCAGGATCCCAGTCAGCAATGACATCACCTACGTTTAATCTTTCAACCGCTGTGGGATTGCAAATCAATTTCCATTTCAAGACCTTCAGCATGGAAACAGGCGAAGATTTTTGGGTACAATACAAGAGCGGAACAGGAGCCTGGGTGACAATAGGAAATTTCATCAGTGGAGGAAATTTCAGTAACAATATCTTTTACGTAACGACAGTGACGGTTCCGAATTTTGTTCCTACGACAGCCGGGACTTTCCGTATCCAGTGTGATGCAGGTGATGACAATGATCAGGTCTTCATCGATGCCGTGATCATCACCAGGCTCAATGGTGCTGCACTCATTGAATCAGATGTCACTATTGAAGCAGTCGACGGTCCCGCTGTTTCAGACAGGGATACCAGTGAAGCAGGTTCAAATAAATCATTGTCTGTATATCCGAATCCTGTACAGGATGTATTGAATATTTCATTCAACGGTGATATACAGGCCATCAGGGTCTTTTCTCTTGAAGGCAAAGAAGTAAGAACAGGAGATACAAATGAAACGAAGCGATTGATTGATATCAGTCAATTAGCCCCTGGTATTTATTTCCTTTCTGTACAATCAGACGGAGAATGGTACCCAACAAAATTCAGTAAAATGTAATCGGGTGCAATTACGATTAGAAAAGGCAACATGTAAAAAGTGTTGCCTTTTTCTTTTATATGACCACCATGCCGGACAAAATGAAATTCAAGTCAATGTCAGGTGATATTCGTACTATCGCAGGTTATGAAGCCCATATTAAATTGAGGTTTAGATAGGATTATGGATGGCTCAATGGAAAAAATTCTGATTTAAATGTTAATGTCTCCAAATTGTTAGGTTCGACAGAAAACATAAGCCAAATTTGAGACTCTTTAAGGGCTGTCAGGGAACTAATGCGCTTTAAGGCCCCCACCAGTTAGTCAAAACGAAAAACATCATAGTTGGATTTGCAAAGTACTTTTGCAAATATCAGTTGCTATTACTTTATTTTAATCCATATACTCAATGCTGCGCTCCCTCACGCTCATTTTTATGCTATTCCTATATGGAAATGGCATCACACAGTCATTGGTGACTAAGGAAATCCAAAAACTGAAGACTGCCGGTCACGAACCTTATCAATTTGACATTTTAACATTCCGGTCAAATGATGTGCATAGCAGAGCCAATAATCTTGGAGGCCTTAAGAAAGGAACCGTATTGAACATTGATCAGGATGCTATTCAGGAAATGTTACACGGGCAAAATGAGTTTATTCACATTCCCATTCCGGTGACTAATTCATCCGCGTTGATGTTGACACTGACGCGGAATCAGATTTTTACCGAAGACTTTGCTTTATATACAAGCAGTGATCCTGATCATCCTATTGAATACAATCCCGGTCTTCATTACAAAGGCATTGTTGAAGGAATGCCATCATCTCTTGTTGCTCTTTCCGTTTTTCAGGATCAGATCATGGCCGTCATTACAACCGAGGAGGGAAATTTTGTCCTCGGTGCCATCAAAGGAAACAGGGAAAGCGATTATGTTTTTTACAACGATAAAGATCTCGATCGACAATCTGATTTCCTTTGCGGTACTGCGGATGATGGATTGAGCTATACGGAAGAACAGCTCAGACAAGTAAGCCATAACCGTGATGCGGGAGATTGTGTTCGTCTGTATATTGAAATCGATGATGATATTGTCACAGACAAAGGCGGAGCAATACCGGCTACGAATTTCATTACAGCTCTTTACAATCAAAGTTTTGTGCTGTATAATAATGAAGGGATCACCATGATGATCAATCAGGTTCTGGCGTGGACGACCAATAGTCCGTATACCGGATCTACATCAAGCGCGATGTTATCATCATACCAGGCCAATACAGGTTCATTCAATGGCAATTTATCTGATCTTGTTTCTTATGGTGCTAGCGGAGGTATAGCCGCAGGGTTTAATGGTATCTGTAATTCCAATCCTGATCTGAGCAAATGTTTTTGCAGCATTGCATCTGCCTATTCAAACGTACCTACATATAGCTGGTCTGTCATGGTGATCACCCACGAGATGGGTCACCTGCTTGGATCACATCATACCCACGCCTGTGTTTGGAATGGAAATAATACAGCAATCGATGGATGTGCAGGTGCAGTAGAAGGATTATGTCCTCTTCCCCCTAATCCTGATGCAGGAGGCACTATCATGAGTTATTGTCACCTGCAAAGCTGTGGAATCAATTTCAGTCTTGGATTTGGACCACAACCCGGCAATATTATTCGCAATACAGTAAACGCCAGCGGCAACTGTCTCACTCCACCCGGACCACCACCACCTCCTCCTCCTCCTCCTCCGTATTGTACTTCAAGTGGAACGAACACCAATCATGAGTACATTAAAAAAGTTGTTTTGGAGTCTATCAATAATCAAAGTGGAAGTAATAATGGATATGGTAATTTCACTTCGCTCAGTACAAATCTTATAGCGGGTACTACCTACACAATAAATCTGACTCCGGGTTTTGTCACTGCATCATACAACGAATACTGGAGAGTCTGGATCGATTATAACAATGATCATGACTGGACTGATGCCGGCGAACAGATTGGACAGGCATCTGGCACGACAACGGTGAATGTGACCTTTACTGTTCCGGCAAATAGTGCAACGATTACAACCAGAATGCGTATCTCAATGCAATACAATGCCTATCCTCCGGTATGTGGAACATTTCCATATGGGGAAGTAGAAGACTATACATTGACGATCATTGGATCGGGAGGACCTACTTGTACTGATGGGATTCAAAATCAGGGTGAGACAGGAGTAGACTGCGGAGGTCCTTGTACTCCATGTCCTACATGCAATGATGGGATATTAAATCAGGGTGAAACCGGAGTAGACTGCGGCGGACCATGTGCACCATGTCAGACATGCAGTGATGGCATACAGAACCAGGGCGAAACAGGTATAGATTGTGGAGGCCCTTGTACACCATGTCTTACATGCAATGATGGAATACAAAATCAGGGTGAGACCGGAATAGATTGTGGAGGGCCATGTTCTCCCTGTGCACCTCCTCCTAATACAATTCTTCTGGCCAGTTATTTTGAGACTGGATGGGATAGTTGGATAGATGGTGGAGCAGATGCAGACAGGGTCAATAGCGCAAATTCCTGGGAAGGATCTTATTCCATAAGGCTTCAGGACAATTCCGGACTGCAATCATCTATGACATCACCTACATTCAATCTATCAACGGCTACCGGTTTGCAAATTACTTTTCATTTCTATGCTGTAAGCATGGAGACAGGTGAGGACTTTTGGGTACAGTATAAAAATAATACCGGTAACTGGGTGACTATCGGAAGTTATGTCAAAGGAATTAACTTCAACAACAACATATTTTATGTGTCTACGGTCACTGTACCGAATTTCGTTCCTACATCTGCGGGCACCTTTCGAATCCTGTGTGATGCAAGTGACAATACGGACCAGATATTTATTGATGGCGTGATCATCACCAGAATTAATGTACCCTTAATCATTGAATCATATCTTGTCATACGTGAAGTTCAGGGTCCCCCGTTAGATCCATCCCCGTGGAATCTTCCCGATGTAGCTAAGGAGTTGTCAGTTTATCCAAACCCTGCCAAAGATGAATTGAATATTTCTATCAATGCAGACATCCAATCCATCCGGGTATTCTCTCTCGAAGGCAAAGAAGTTAAAATAAATGATGCATCAGAAACTAAACGAATGATAGACATCAGTCAATTGGCACCGGGTATTTATTTATTATCTGTACAATCTGATGGTGAATGGTATCCGACAAAATTTAGTAAACTGTAATCGTACGAAACATCGAATAGAAAAGGCAACATGTAAAGAGTGTTGCCTTTTATTATTTTAACTAAACTTCCATCTCAATGTAAAGTGATATTCGTCCTAATTTATAATGATTTTAACTCCATGTAAGTCATATCCGTCGCAGTGTATTATATCATTCCATTATAATCTAATGTTTAAACCGCATAATAGATAGCTGTACAAGGATATTACAAAATTTATAATATTTAAGTTGACAAATAATTAGGTCATTCGGAATATATAAGTCTATTTTGCAGCTCGAAAGGGGGCCACCAAGAACTAATGATCCTTCAGTCCCTTCTCCCTAATTTTTTATTAATAAACTTTTGAGGTCAAACCTAACAGTCTGACGCTGAAGGAATATTTCATTTTGTCATCATGACTTCATTTGTAATGCACTATTACAAATGCGGGATTTCTATTGCTTCACCCTAAATCGTAAACCCCATGTTGCGCTTTATTCCTATTATGTTTATACTTTTCCTCTATGGAAATGGTTTGAGCCAGGCTTATGTGTCAAAGGAGATACAAAACCTAAAATCAACAGGTCAACATTTGAAAGAATTTGACCTGTTGAAATTTCAGGGAAATAATGTTCAGAGCAGAACATACAGCATGGAAGGCCTTAAAAAAGGAACGATCCTCAGTCTTGATCAAGATATTATTCAGGAGATCTTTCAGGGCCAAAATGATTTTATTCATATTCCGCTTCCATTGACAAGTTCAACATCGATGATGTTGACTTTGAAACGAAACCAGATTTTTACTGAAGATTTTGCTTTATATACAAGTAGTGATCCTGCCCATCCTATTGAATACAATCCCGGTCTTCATTACAAAGGAATTGTTGAAGGAATGCCATCATCTGTTGTTGCCCTTTCCGTTTTTCAGGATCAGATCATGGCCATCATTACGACCGACGAGGGAAATTTTGTCCTTGGCGCTATCAAAAGAAATAGAGAAAGCGATTATGTTTTTTACAACGATAAAGATCTCGATCGAAAATCTGATTTCATGTGTGGTACAGCCGATGATGGATTGGACTATACACAAGAACAACTCAAACAAGTGAGTCATACCCGCGATGCGGGAGATTGTGTTCGCCTGTATATTGAAATCGATGATGATGTTGTGGCTGACAAAGGGGGGGCGATACCCGCTACTAATTTCATTACGGCCCTTTACAATCAAAGTTTTGTGCTGTATAGTAATGAAGGGATCAACATGATGATCAATCAGATCCTGGCATGGACTTCAAACAGTCCCTACAACGGATCTACTTCAGCCGCTATGCTCTCATCTTATCAGGCTAATACAGGTTCATTCAATGGTAATTTATCTGATCTTGTTTCTTACGCTGCAAGCGGAGGTATAGCCGCAGGGTTTAATGGTATCTGTAATTCCAATCCTGATCTCAGTAAATGTTTTTGCAGCATTGCCCCTACATTTTCAAACGTACCTACATACAGCTGGTCTGCCATGGTGATCACCCACGAGATGGGCCACCTGCTCGGATCTCGTCATACCCACGCCTGTGTTTGGAATGGAAATAATACGGCGATTGATGGATGTGCAGGTGCTATTGAGGGATCATGTCCTCTTCCTCCTAATCCTGCTGCAGGAGGTACAATCATGAGTTATTGTCATTTGCAAAGCTGTGGAATCAATTTAAGCTTTGGATTTGGTCCACAACCCGGAAATATCATCCGTAATACTGTCAATACTGCCGGTAATTGTCTTACACCTGCCGGTCCTCCGCCACCACCACCACCACCCCCTCCTTATTGTGCTTCAAGCGGAACGTACACCAATCATGAGTATATTAAAAAAGTTGTTTTGGGGTCCATTAATAATCAAAGTGGAAGCAATAATGGATATGGTAATTTCACTTCACTCAGTACAAATCTGATCGCAGGTACTACATATACCCTCAACCTGACTCCGGGATTTGTAACCACACCATACAACGAATACTGGAGAGTTTGGATCGATTATAACAATGATCATGACTGGACCGATGCCGGCGAACAGGTTGGACAAGGGTCAGGTACGACACCGGTGAATGTGACATTTACCGTTCCGGCGAATAACACAACAATGACAACCAGAATCCGCATCTCAATGAAGTACAATGATTATGCTCCGGTGTGTGGAACATTTACATATGGCGAAGTAGAAGACTATTCATTGATGATCATCGGATCGGGAGGACCAACATGTACCGATGGAATTCAAAATCAGGGCGAAACAGGTGTAGATTGTGGTGGCCCTTGTACTCCATGTCCGACATGTAATGATGGTATACAAAATCAGGGTGAAACCGGAATCGATTGTGGAGGACCCTGTTCTCCATGCGTACCTCCTGCCACAATTTTACTTGCCAGTTATTTTGAAACAGGATGGGATGGCTGGGTAGATGGAGGCATTTACGCAGACAGGGTCAGCGGTGCAAATGCATGGGAAGGATCATATTCCATAAAGCTTGCTGCGGCTGGTGGTGTTCAATCAGCCATGACATCACCTGCATTCAATCTTTCTACAGCAATCGGTTTGCAAATCACTTTTCATTTTTATGCTGTGAGTATGGAGCCAGGAGAGGACTTTTGGGTACAGTATAAAAATAATTCCGGTAATTGGGTGACCATCGCAAGTTATTTGAGAGGCATTAATTTTAATAACAATACTTTTTATGTGTCTACTGTCACTGTACCGAATTTCGTTCCTACATCAGCGGGCACCTTTCGAATCAAGTGTGATGCAAGTGACAATACAGACCAGATATATATTGATGGAGTGATCATTACCAGAATTAACGTTACTTCAATGATTGAATCTTTTATTGACACACATGTAGTACAGGGTCCTGAAGTAAATCCATCTCCTTTGAATTTCGTTGATGCCAAAAAAGTATTGACCGTATACCCTAATCCTGTGAAGGATGTCCTGAATATTTCTTTTGACGGAACTATCCAATCGATCAGGATTTTCTCCCTTGAAGGAAAGGAAGTCAGAATAAATGAAATGAATGAGACTGGAAAAAATCTTGATATCAGCCGAATGTCACCGGGCATTTATTTCCTTTCTGTTCAGTCCGAAGGTGAATGGTATCTGGCGGAATTCAGTAAGATGTAATTGATCCTCTCCAGACTAGTTGCTATGAAATGCAGAATTGTGAACCAGCGTCGTTCCGCATTTCGCGCAATTGCCGGCTACACCGGCGCCACCAGCACAACCTTTTGGGCAGGTAAAATGATAAACACCATGTGCATTCTGGGCCTCTGTGTGTGTAGGCACTGCCATGTGTGTGACCGGATCTATTTTCATCGCAGGCTCAGGCACCGGGGTCGAGTTTCCTTTGTGAAATGCCTCATTGTGTACATAATCGGTGCCACATACAGGGCATTTTCCTTCTGCTGGTCCTCCACTTCCCTTGCAATGATTGGGGCATGTGAAATGCTGAATGACATTATCTGCTCCTGCCGCATTGACAAAAGAAGCAGAGTCTTTTGTTTCGATTTTGGGCACTGTTGACGATTCTTCGTTTATAGGATCAGCTTTCTTACTATTGCAACCTATTGAAAACATCAATGCTGCAACTAAAATAAGTGTAGTAAAATGTAGTGATTTCATATTTCTTAGGAGGATAGGACTAAAGTGAATGTTGATAGGTGTCGAAGGCAAAGATAATCTTCAGCCGATATTGAACCAACCCATTAACTTATGCTTCCAAAGCCTGGAAGAGAGCCATTCAATCATTTTTATGCTAAAAACAAACCTGCTTAAAGCATTTTTGGCGGAAATAAAACATAAAATCACCCACGATGCAACCACAGGAGATGCAAATTGTCTTTTCACCCGAATCAAGACGCGACAAACCGGATGTATTCAGAAGCTGAGTCCTCTCTGATCACCTCATGCCTTAAAGGCAACAGATCGGCGCAGCACACGATGTATAAGCGGTATTGCGACGCTATGTACAATGTGTGTTACCGTATACTGGGGTCAGAACCTGAAGCTGAAGATGCATTGCAGGAGTCCTTCGTGGATGTATTCAGAAGATTGGATTCTTTCCGGGGTGAGTCAAGTTTAGGAGCATGGATAAAAAGAATCGTCATCAATCATTGTCTCAATGAACTGAAGCGACGAAAAATCATCTTCGAGCCTATAGATGACCACTTCAGGGAAACAGTGACAGATGACAGAAATGAAGATCCTGATGTGGAATATGATGTAAAACGAGTGAAGGATGCTATCATGAAGTTGCCGGATGGATATAGACAAGTGCTGACGCTTTATCTCATCGAAGGATATGATCATGGAGAAATAGCAGGCATACTGGGCATACAGGAGTCAGGATCAAAATCACAATATAGTCGTGCCCGAGCAAGGCTGAGAGAAATATTAATCGAATCAACGAGATCATGAAAAGCAGGCCATCATTAGAAGATTTTATCAGAGACCATCGCAGCGAATTCGATGATCTTAAAGCACCATCGGGTGTATGGAAAAAACTGGACAACAGACATCCCCGGGTTCATCACCTATGGAAATGGTCAGCTGTTGCTGCAGGTGCATTATTGTTGATTTCAATTGGATACATATTTGGGACAACTTACAATGGAGGTCCGGATGTAGCAGGATGGAAAGAATACCAGGAGACTGAACAATACTATGAAGCGAGAATACAGTCGCGGATGGATAAAATCAAAACTTTGGCGGTGAGTGATGAAGTCACAGCCGACCTTCAGGTTTTGGATGATGTGTATCAACAATTGCGGTCACAACTGATGGAGGATCCAAATGCTGATGCACAGGTTTTGCTCAGCGCGATGGTCCGACATCAACAACAGAAGCTGGAAATCATGGAAAAAATTTTAACCCGAGTTGATAAATACAAAAAAAATGAAAAAGATAATCGTGAGATGTAGTCTGTTTTTTCTTATTCTTCCACTTTTTGCTTATGCAGGTAATGATGGTGAGCGCGTAGAGAAGAAAATCAATCGTGTATTCAATATTCAATCTGATGGCGTAGTCGTCCTTGAAAACAAATATGGGAATCTGGATATAGCTATAGGAAATAATAATGAGGTAAAAATGAATGTGACCATTTCAGTAGAAACCTCTTCTGAAAAGAAAGCACAGGAGGCTCTTGACCGAATCACTATTAAATTTGAAGAAGGAAATAATCGCGTAAAAGCGACCACTGAAATTGAATCCTCTTCAGGATGGTTGTCATGGTTTAATACGTGTAAATTGGAGATGGAGATTAATTACCAGGTGCTTGTACCGGCTGATGTTTTCCTTGAACTTACAAACAAATACGGTGATATTTATGTGGAGTCATCCAACAAGAATATGAAAATAGATCTTGCGTATGGCAATATACGGCTCGGAGACATCAATAGTAATTTAAATCTTGATATGTCCTATAGTGAAGGTAACATATCTCAAATGCATGATGGCACGATTCAGTTGAGCTATTCCAATCTCGAGATGGAAGATGCTAATGACGTCACTGTAAATAATAAATATGCAGAACTTACTACCGGTTCTCTGCATAAATTATACATGGAGTCTTCTTATAGCAATCTGCATGCTGTCTCCATCGGTCAATTAGATTATAATGGTAAATATGATGATGTCATCATTGAGCACGCCGGGAGTATAAACGCTGAAACCGGTTATACCGGAATCACTGTTGAAGAATTTGAAGGAACCGGCCATTTTGATATGCGATATGGTGATCTTAACATCCAAAATATACATCATGGATTTTCAAAAATAGATGTCAATACATCATATACCGGTGTTGCACTGGGATTTAATCCGGATGCGTCTTATACAGTGGATGCCGAAACGAATTATTGTGATATCAATCATCCTGATTTGAAAATAACAGAAGATTCTCAACGCGAATCACGAGCTACATTAAAGGGATCACGAGGATCGGGGGGTGGCGAAGTCATCGCCAGGATGAATTACGGAGAATTGAATATAGATTGAATTATTGATACTCCCGTATTCGCTATTTGAAGTTTTTCAACTTCAAATAAATATTTGGAAATTTAAAAATAATACTGTAATTTTAGTCAAACAGTTTATAAACTGCATTGGAAATTAATATGAGTTCCTGACCTACCAGTTGAAAACTCATCTTTAGAAACTAAATTCAAGTTAGATGAATTCGGGATACGTGATTTCGGATCAGTATGCTTCCTATTTTATGACATTTACAGTCGTAGGATGGGTTGATTTATTTACCAGAAAAGAATGTAAAGACATAATTATTAATAGCTTAAAATACTGCCAGGAAAATAAAGGGCTTATCCTTTTTGCATTTGTCCTTATGGAAAGTCATTTGCATTTATTAGCTTCTTCACGAGAGAATTCAAAAGGATTATCAGCAATTGTGAGAGACTTTAAAAAATTTACATCCAGAGCATTGATCGAATGGATGATTGACAATCCAAAGGAAAGCAGATGGGACTGGCTAAAAATGGTATTTGAATATCATGGAAAATATAATCAAAACAATACGCATTTCCAGGTTTGGCAACAGCACAATATGCCAAAGGTCTGTGTGCAACCGAAATTCACGTTCCAAAAATTGAATTACATTCATTACAATCCCGTAGAATCCGGAATAGTTGACAACCCATGTGATTATAAATTTAGTAGTGCGAGAAATTATGCGGGTCGTACTGATGTGGTTCTTGATGTAAATGTATTGGACTGTGGACCTCAGGTGGGGTATGTTGGGTTCTAAGTTGGATGTATCATGATATTAATTTTAAGTCAGGAGACTTAAAATAGCGGGAGGAATATAAATTGATTGTCGATGCAGTTTAGAAACTGCTTGAGGAAGTTTCTTAGTGGGAGGAGTTTCGAGATATTGATTTTAAGTTAGGAAACTTAAAATAGTGGGGGAATATATAATGATTATCGATGCAGTTTAGAAACTGCTTGATGGAGTTTCAAAGTAGAGGATGTATCAGGATATTGATTTTAAGTTAGGAAACTTAAAATAGCGATTAAGCAAAATAAACTTATTGATAACCTTGGGCTTGCAGATTAAAAAGCTCTGCATAAAGACCATTTTTTTCCAGTAGCTCTTCATGTGTACCCAATTCAATCATTTCACCACGTCGCAAGACGAGAATACGATCTGCCATGCGTACAGTACTGAAGCGATGTGAAATGATCACCGCACTTTTTCCTGATGTGAGTTCAGAAAATCGTTTGAAGACTTCATATTCTGCGCGGGCATCAAGGGCTGCAGTAGGTTCATCGAGAATGACGATCTGAGCATCACGCATATATGCACGGGCAAGTGCTATTTTTTGCCATTCGCCTCCGGACAGGTCAACTCCTTCTGCAAAACGTTTGCCCAGCATTTGATCATATCCTTCCGGCAGTTTGCGTATGACCGGATCTGCAAGACTTTTTTCTGCCGCATTGACGATCTGCGGATTGTTCTGAGCCTCTTCTATCTGTCCGATAGCCACATTTTCACTGGCTGTAAAATTAAACCGGACGAAGTCCTGAAATATCACGCCGATCATTTTCCGGTAGGATTCAATTTTAAATGTTTTGATATTCACTCCATCAATCAGGATAGAACCTTCGGCAGGATCATACATTCGGGCCAGCAATTTTACCAGCGTTGTTTTCCCAGCTCCATTTTCACCTACCAACGCTAATTTTTCTCCTGCTTTCAAAAGAAAGCTAATGTGTCGCACTGCCCAAATCTCCGTACCCGGATATTTAAAACCGACATTATCAAATTGAATTCCTGTCTTGATGATACCCGGAGCATCTATACCATCAGTGTCATCTTTTATCAATGGCGTGATAGCCAGAAAATCAAAATAATCCTGCAGGTATAATGCTGACTCAGTGATGCGTGTAAATGTGGATAGTAGGTTTTGTAATTGATTTTGCAACCTGTTGAATGACCCGGATAAGAAAGTCATATCCCCTACACTCAATGCGCCACCAACGGTTCGAATAATAATCAAAATGTATGCACCATAATACGCAAGCACACTACTGACCTGAAGCAATGTACCCCACAACGTGCGCTTGATAGCCAGGACTTTATTGACCAGATAATATTCACTCGCGATCCTGCCAAAACGATCAGTCAAAAAATTATCCAGACCAAATACTTTTATTTCTTTGGCCGTTTCCACACTGGCCCCTATGTATCTGAGGTAATCCAATTCCCTGCGTTGTGGAGTCCAGCTACGTACAAGTGAATAGCTTGATCTTGAAAAATAAGCCTCGCTCAAGAAAGAAGGGACGACTGCCACAATGAGTATAAGGATAAGCCATGGTTCAAATGCAACAAGTCCCGCTCCAAGAAAAATAATCGTGATCAGGTCCTGCATTTGGCTAAGTACCATCGACATCAACACAACCCTTCCTGTAGTTTGACGTCGGGCCCGTTCAAGTTTGTCATAGAACTCACTGTCTTCGAACATTCCAAGGTCAAGAGAAGATGCCTTGTGCATGAGTTCGATAGAAGAATGATTAGCATACAGGTCGCCCAGCAGTGCCTCAGAGAGACTGATCAGACGGTTGAAGATTTCAGAAAATGCAGCAAGTCCTAATTCCATTCCGAGCCACCACCATAGCATGTGGAAATCTTTCTGAGGTGCGCTGATCAATCTGATCACTTCATCAATGATGACCTTTCCAACATAGAGCTGGCCAAGCGGAATTGCGGATTTAACAATCCGCAGTACTATATTGATAAACGTAAGCCCTGGAGAGGTCTTCCAGATCATCCGGAAAAACGGAATCAATAATTTTAACGACTGGAGACTTTCCACAAACCCTTTTTTGGGTTTTGAATCCATCTCGACCGGAAATTCTCTACCTAATGCCATTGATGCAACGTAACATTAATTTTTAAAGGAAGTTCCATAGTATTAAATTTTGAAAGTACGGACAGGTCGCGACCTGGCCGTACTTTCAAAATATAATACGGTTATAGCCACCTGATGGTCAATTGTATCTTTGGTAAAATGAATTCTATGAAAATCGATATCATCAGTGAAGAAACAGTTTTTGATAAGTTCTTCCACATCAGGAAGACTCGTTTGCAATTTGAAAATTTCGATGGTTCGATGTCACCGGATGTGACAAGGTACAGTTTTGAAAAATCGGATGCAATAGCGGTTCTTGTCTATCATGTTTCAAAAGATGCGTATATCCTGGTTCGGCAGTTCAGAATTCCTTTATTGCAGCATAAGATAGATCCCTGGATGACAGAAATCGTGGCGGGGGGAATATCAGATGAAGAAGATGCAGTCACTGCGGCTCGTCGCGAAGTTGTGGAAGAAATAGGCTATGCAACGTTAAATCTTGAAAAGATTTATTTTTTCTATGTATCGCCGGGTATCCTCAATGAACGGGTTCATCTTTTTTTTGCAGAAGTAGATGAATCCTCAAAAGTGAATGAAGGTGGCGGGGCGAAATATGAAGACGAAGATATTGAACTCATCTGGCTCCCGAGATCAGAAGCAATGCAATGGGTAGAGTCACAACGTATTGGAGATGCGAAGACGATCATTGCCCTTCAGTGGCAT
>JBATMM010000634.1:0-11779 GCA_049289835.1 Saprospiraceae bacterium
ATCTCGAATACAGCAAGGGGATCAAGGAAAAACTGGATAAGGTGATCATCATTAATCCTGCGGATCATCAGGGAGATGAAGGTCCTGCGGTGAGTATGTCGAAATCGTAGGGCAGTAAGACAGTAAGACAGTAAGACAGTAAGACAGTAAGACAGTAAGACTGTAAGACTGTAAGACAGTAAGACAGTAAGATAGTAAGAGTGTATGATTTGCCTCTTCTTACGACAATAATCTACCCCATCTTAATTTGATTTTTACTCTCATCCATAGGCTGCTTGTGAGCGCATTTGATCCTAAAGGGATCACACGTTAATAGCCGCGGGTCGTAACCCGCGGATTGAATAAGGATGATTTTCAATCGCAGCCACAGGCTGCTTGAGTTTGATTTTCGAATAGAGACATTAATTCGTGATATGGATTCGAAGTTGATAAACTTCGAATAGCGTTTACTATTCACAACTCACGCTTTACGTCCCACAACTCATGTCTCATTTCTCATGTCTCATATCTCACATCTCACATCTCACATCTCAGTCTTGAGCTTTATCTAACGTAAATCCAAAAGTAGATCCTCTTCCGGGTGTGCTCCTTACGTTGACAGTCTGATTGTGGGCTTCAAGGATATGCTTGACGATAGATAATCCTAAACCTGATCCACCGGATTCACGGCTGCGGCTTTTGTCGACGCGATAAAATCGATCGAAAAGATGATTGAGATGTTTTTCTTCAATACCGATGCCATTGTCGGCAATCTCTATCAGGATCTGGCGGTCCATCACATATAAGCTGACTTTGGTGACACCGTTTTCATTTCCATACTTGATCGAATTGAGTATCAGATTTGTAAGTACCTGCCTTATACCTTCGCGATCAGCCTGGACTGCAAATGTTTTATCTGCGCCTTCTTTAAATGTGAGTGTGACATTTCGCTGGCGCGCATTGACTTCAAGATCATTGAAGACTTCGCGTACCAATGATTTTATATCAAACTTCTGAATATCCAGGATCAGATCTTCAGATTCAAGCTTACTGATCTCTTCAAGATCCTGAACGATCGTCAATAATCTTTCAACATTTGATGCCGCCCGTTCGAGATAGCGCATATTGACATTCTCATCATATACACCACCATCGATCAGGGTGTAGATATAACCCTGTATCGAAAATATGGGTGTTTTCAATTCATGGGAAACATTGCCAATAAATCTCTTCCGATAGGCTTCAAGCGTTTTCAATGTTTCGATTTCATTTTGTTGCGTTTCAGCCCAATGTTGCACTTCCTGCTCGACGCCATCAAGAAGGGGATCATCACTTTTTTTCAACGCTCTTTTATCAGGTACAGAGGTCTTTGCTTTACGTATGATTTTATACATCAACTTTATCCGGCGATAGATAAACCTGTCAAGTATAAACTGGATCGCAAAAAATGAAAACACCCCGATAGCGAGGATTACAAATATGCCAGTCTGCCATGAAAATTCAACATGCAAAAGCTGCGTCCCAAGCCAAATGGCCAATGTCGTGAAAAGAGTCATGGCTAATGCGCCATACACTGACATGGATCGAAGACTAATATTTTTAAACAAGGCTAGTGAGCAGTGAGTTGTGAATAGTGAGTTGAATAGTGAGTATAATTTTATGAGTAGCTTTCAGATTTTATCCATATTGCTATTCATTACTAGTTATTCGTTATTCGTTATTTATTTTAAAATCATTGTATCGAATCCGCCATTTGTTTAGCACGATCAATGATCAATTTGAATTTTTTTGGATCAGTTTCAAGCAAGTCCATTTCACTTTGTATCTCAGCGTAGGATAGATGATATACTTCTTCAAATCGCTTTTTAAAAAGAAGTTTTATTGAATCCTGTTGTAGTGGACTCATATCCGGCAAAGTTACTTCCGCCAGTTGAAGATCGAGCATCAGGTGAGCCATTTGCTCATCTGATAATTTATACTCGTGATTAGTTGAAGACTGGCATGCCACTATATCGATGATCATGACGAAAGACATTAAGTAATGTAATCTCATCATGAATATTGTTTCGGATAGTGAAAACCAATGAAGCCGGCATGTTCAGGTTTGAATTTTTTCCAGCTTGATATCATGGCCTGAGCATGTACGACACCACAAGTAGGAACATTGTCGATGTGGACGCCGGCAAGATGATTAGCTATCCATGTGAACGTGGGATTATGACCGAAAATGTATACAAAAGCCGCAGTATCAGGAGCTGATGAAAGCACATCATAAACCTGTTGGGCTGTCGCTTCGTAGATTTCATTTCTGACCAAAAACGCTGATTCCTTCAGTCCAAATTCCTTTCTGAAAAACTCAGCAGTTGTCCGGGCCCGTTTTGCACCTGAAGTGATGATCAGATCCGGAATCAGGCCCAATTCACGCATTTTGGCAGCCATCATGGGTGCATCTTTCAACCCTCTTGCATCAAGCCCGCGATCAAAATCATCAGCACCAGGCTGATCCCAGCTGGATTTGGCATGACGAACGAAACAAACATCTTTTACTTCCATATGACTACGTTACCTTCGCAAATTTATGTCTAACAAAGGGGAATGACTTCATTAATTCATTCAAATTGAAGATTCTGACTCCATAAATGACCAACCAAAGCACTAAAAACGCAGGATGACCGAATGAAAGTCCTTCTTTCTGAAATTGAACAATACATCACTGCTGATGCCCTGGAAGAAGCCCAGGAACTCGTCAGCATCACACAGGAATATGCCATAAATCAGGTCGAAGAAGGTTATTTTCATTGTATCTCAAGACAGCCCGACTATCACGTCGAGATCACCATCAAAAAAGATGGCCTGGCTGTCCCAAAATGCCAATGTACCGTATTCAAGCGTACAAAACAATGTAAACATGCCATTGCTGCTTTGCTCCTCCTGAGAGATCAGATCCAGCGCAATAACCGTTCAAAAAAGAAACTTAACCAGGAACAACAGGTCACTGATGAGGTCCTCAAGAAGCTAAACGTCACTGAGTTAAGAGCATTTTTGTCCTCTTATGCTCTTTCCCATTCAATATTCAGGGCTGAAATACTCTCCCATTATCTGCATCTCATACGGAATCCCAATTACCATAGCTTATTTATGGACATAGCCCCGCTTGACAAATACGGGCAAGTCAGGTTAAACAGGAATAGCATCAAAACAGTGCGAAGTGTCAGCTCTACCCTGCTCAAACAGGCACAACAGCTTTTGAAAGACAAGGCGCTCGCGGAATCACTTCAGATTCTTGAAGCCTCCATTCTGCATCTGCATCGGTTGTGGATGAAGCTTCCCCAATTCCAGGAACAACTGATGGTGGAGCTACGAATGGCGTATAAAATATTTGATAGTCTGTGTTTACAACATATGGCACCAAGATTGCAAATACGCGCTATCAATCTGGCCATGGAAATATGCAATAGAGAAGGTTATGTCTTTCCTTCCGGAATGAGACCGCTTTTAGCGATCACCGAACCCTTTCTCCTTGAAGAAAAAACACGAAAGGCTGCATTTCTATTAGCAGAAAAAAAAGTCAGATCAGGAATACAAATCGTCCCATGGGCAACCCTTCTCTATCGGTGGACACGCTTATGGTCAATTCGTATTTCGACTGAAACATTATTAAAACAGCTTGAGACATCATTGCCTGCTGTGATCCTTGAATCAGGCCAGCAATCCCGGCACGATGATGTGCTTTATCTCATGCTCAAACTGAAACCGGAGAATCATCCCGACGCAGTCATTAAATCATCACTGCAGGCCGGACTAAAATCTGCAAGAATGGTATCGGATAGTGACATGATCATCAATCTTGCGTATAGGCTTGCATTGAATCATCTCGATATGGATGCCTGGGATCTGCTCAGAGAAAAAGATCCTGCCAGGGCTGACCGGATTCTGCATATCATAGAAGATATGTATCAACCCGGATCTGATCAGGCCGCTGATGAACTATTGTTAAATGGATGGCAAGTGGCCGGACAAGGTCTTCCGATCATCAAAAGACTGAGGGCGATGGGGCAACTTGAATCGTTGATGAGTTTTGATTTTATGCTAAAAGATAAATTCAGAGATCAACTTGAAGATGCCTATGCAGAGTATATCATCTCCGTCCGTGAAATGTATGGTGGTGTAAATGCAAGACAAAAACTGAATAATATATTTGTCCACTTAAAAACAATTGACTTATTTCAATCCGTCACCATGAAAATAAAAGAAATGGAAAATCCGAAGCGTGAAGAAACGATCTATACAAAACCTACCATCAAAGGGTTTGTATTTGATTTGGATGGTGTGATTGTGGACACAGCCGTGCATCATTTCAGTGCATGGACCAAAATCATGAAAGAGCTGGGTGTGGAGATCTCAGAAGCTGATGATGAACATACACGGGGTGCAGGAAGAATGGAATCTCTAGAATATCTGCTTGACAGGTATAATGTACATCTGTCTGATGATGAAAAACAATATTGGGCTGCACGAAAAAATGATATCTATGTTGAAGCGATCAATGGCATCACGCCGGCTGATCTTCTACCAGGAGCCTTATCTTTCCTCAGTGCTTCTAAAGATCTTGGTTTGTTACTGGCATTAGGGTCAGCCAGTAAAAACGCAAGGCCTGTCATTGAAAAACTCGGCGTAAAAGATTATTTTGATGCAATACTCGATGGCAATGATGCAAAGGCGTCAAAACCAGATCCTGAAATTTTCATCAATGCGTCAGCAGCTCTTAAATTAGATCCTGCACAAGTGGTCGTATTTGAAGATGCTGTCAAAGGTGTGCAGTCTGCATTGTCAGCAGGGTGTTATGCAGTCGGCATAGGTGATCCTTCGACCCTTTCGGCTGCGCAAATTGTTATACCCGGTTTAGATCAAATAACTCCTTCAACGATTATCCAACGATTAGTATGAAAAATTATATCAAGCATCATCCCTGGCAGATTATAGAAGAAGAATTTCACCATGATTTCCACCAGGTCAGTGAAAGCATATTCAGTCTCGGCAATGGCCGGATGGGCACACGTGGAAATTTTGAAGAAGATTATAGTGGAGAGACTTTACCCGGATCTTATTTCGCAGGTGTTTATTATCCCGACCTCACACGTGTAGGTTGGTGGAAAAACGGTTATCCGGAATATTTTGCAAAAGTTCTCAACGGTGTCAACTGGATAGGTGTCCGAATACATATTGATGATGTGCCATTAGATCTTGCCATTACGCCAGTCACAAATTTTCAGCGTGTGCTTGATATGGAAAATGGTTTGCTCACCAGATCTTTTGAAATCAGTCCTCCTTCAGGTGGAGAATTGACCATTCAATTTGAACGTTTTTGCAGCATGGCTGATCCGGATACAGGAGTGATTCATATCAGGGTCAAATCAGAAGGATATTTTGGCAAAGTAACCTTAGAGCCTTACCTGGATTTTGATGTGCATAACAAGGATGCTAATTATGGTGACCAGTTTTGGATAAGTCGTGAAGAATACCAGGATAAATATATTTCAATGGTTTCGTCCGTCACTAAGAAAACCGGATTCACCGTCAGTTCATTCATGCGGACAAATCTTTATAAAAACAATGTCCTTACTGACATCGCCTCTTCCACTCATGAGGATATGAAAGCAAGTCATGTGTATATGCTGGATGTGAAGTCAGGTGATGAGTGCGTACTGAACAAATTTGTTGTGAATCTGAGCAGTTTATATGTGCCTGCTGAAGAACAACTTGATGCAGGCAAAAAGAAAGTTGAATCCATGTATAGCAATGGATATCATGCATTAAAAACCGCCCACATCACAGCATGGAAAAAAATCTGGGATGGCGCTGATGTTATGATTGAAGGGGATGTATCGGCTCAGCAAGGCATCCGGTTTAATATATTTCAACTATGGCAAACCTATACCGGTGAAGATGACAGATTGAATATTGGCCCGAAAGGATTTACAGGAGAGAAATACGGAGGCAGCACTTATTGGGATACTGAAGCCTATTGTGTGCCTTTTTATTTAAGTAGTTCAGATGCCAAAGTTGCGAGAAACTTATTGATCTATCGGTACCTCCATCTTCCAAAAGCCATCAAGAACGCTTCAAAATTAGGTTTCAAGGATGGCGCGGCACTTTATCCGATGGTGACCATCAATGGAGAAGAATGTCACAATGAATGGGAGATCACATTCGAAGAAATACACCGCAATGGCGCTATCGTCTATGCGATCTATGATTATATCCGTTACACCGGGGACATGCATTACATGGTGGAAGGCGGCCTTGAAGTGATCATCGGTGTAGCCAGATTCTGGGCACAACGTGTGAATTATTCTGAGGCAAAAAAAGCATGGGTCATGCTGGGTGTCACGGGGCCAAATGAATATGAAAACAATGTCAATAATAACTGGTACACAAATTATCTCGCGAGATGGTGCATACTCTATGCGATTGAGCAGATCAGTTGGGTCAAAGAGCAATACCCCACACAATGGGAAAAAATAAAAAACGCTGTCCATTTTAATGAAGTTGAGCTGACGCATTGGGATGATGTCGCAAAAAATATGTTTTTTCCTAAAGATGATGAACGACAGATATTTCTTCAGCAGGATGGATTTCTTGATAAAGAATTGATGCATGCGGATGAGTTGCCTGCAAGTGAACGTCCCATCAATCAAAAATGGTCATGGGATCGAATACTACGCTCATGTTTTATCAAACAGGCGGATGTGCTCCAGGGTATGTATTTTTTCGAAGATCATTTTGATCTTGATACATTAAGAAGACACTTTGATTTTTACGAACCGATGACTGTGCATGAATCTTCATTGTCTCCTTGCGTTCATGCTATTCTGGCATCGCGACTCGGTAAGATGGACAAAGCCTATGAGATGTATCTCAGGACAGCCAGGCTGGATCTTGATGATTATAACAATGATGCAGAAGATGGTCTTCACATCACCAGTATGGCCGGCTCATGGATGTCCGTTGTGAGGGGTTTTGCCGGAATGACGGTCAAAGACGGAATGTTGATTCTCTCCCCTGTACTTCCTCCCACCTGGACCGGGCTGCAATTCAACATTCGGTTCAGGGAACGTGTTCTACTTGTAGATATTACAGCTACAGGCTGCGAAGTGACCCGGAAATCAGGTGATCCGCTGTTTATCTTGATCCATAACGAGGGACGTCAAGTTTAATTGATCTTAGTTTGTACATTTAAAGGGAAAAAATCAGTTTAGATTTCTGTCTATGATACGAGTAATGATTGCCGATGATCACAATATGTTTGTAGAGGGGGTAGAATCTATTCTGGAAGGAATCGATAATATCCAGGTTGTTGCAAAGTGCTATACGGGTCTGGAAGTTTTTGAAAAGATACCTAACACACCTGTTGATGTTATTTTGCTGGACATTAATTTGCCCGGCATGAATGGTCTCGAAGTTTGCCAGAAATTAAGCAAAGAATATCCTGATGTCAAGGTACTGGCATTGTCTATGCACAATGAAGAAAGTTTCGTGACGGAAATTTTAAAATATGGCGCGCAGGGGTATATTCTTAAGAATACAGGTAAAAAAGAATTGATCCACGCGATAGAGATGGTCAACAGTGGCCAATCTTATTTTAGTGATGAGGTGACGGAAACGATTATGAAAAGCCTGGTCAATCAGCGGACAGGAGGTAAAAAATCATCTATGCTCACGCCGAAGATATCGAGACGTGAAAAAGATGTGTTGGAATTAATTGTAAAAGAACATACCACACAGGAAATAGCAGATACTCTTTTTATCAGTCTTAAAACTGTGGAATCTCACCGGCGAAGCTTGTTGACAAAATTAGGTGTTCGAAATACAGCAGGTTTGGTGAGAGTCGCTATTGAACATCAATTGATGAAACCGGTATAGAAATAATTGCTGGTTTAATTTTTGGTTACCTCAGAATACTAAGCAAAAAGCATAACAGGAAATAGATTACCGTTTACACCTAACTATTGAATTTTCTCTACCCCAATATTTTAGTTATCGATTACTGGCTTGTTGGAACAAAATCCTGCATGGGCACTCTAGTTGCTACCAGGAGTTTGATCCTGCAGTTAAGTTGATTATTTTAAGATATGAGAGACATTTCAACGCATAAAATCTTTACATCCATGACCGGCATACTGTCTGTCATGATGTTTTTATTGTTTCCATTCAGAAGTGTAGCACAACCGACGATCAATGATCAGATGTCAAAAGCTGAACTGTACCGTCAAATCACACAACTTGAACAAATAGGAGATTACAGTACAGCAGCGGAAGCTTATCGCCTTATCGCTGAAAAAGACCTGGCTGAAATCGAAAACCTTGACAAGGCCATCAAGAATTATATAGAAGCACAAAAATTATTTGAAAAAGCCGGCGACTCCGTGCGAATGTATCAGACGATCAATGACCTCGGACATTTATATAGCGGAAGTGAATATTACCTGGAGGCGATCTCCATGTTTGAGAAAGTAAAATCATATGCTGCCCGGACATTGGATACATTGACCCAGGCTCGTATGCTCCAGCAGATCGGCGAGATATACATCGCCCGCAAACAGGTGAGTGAAGCTTCTCATTATCTTGAACAGGCAAGCAAACTTAATCTACAGATCCAGGACACACTACTGTCTGTCATCAATCAACTTACAATCACGGCACTGACAGGTCACAAAAAAATGTTTAGCGATTTGCCGGATTCGATGCGGCTTGAGTTGTCAAAATATGACAGCATCCGGTATGAATCTTTTCTTCCATCGATACATCTCCACGTGGGCATGTACAATATGCGTGCAAAGAAATACAAGCTGGCTGAATATTATTTCCACCAGGGACTGAAACTGAGCGGTCATGATACATTTGTCAAAAGAGAATTGTACCGTTATCTGTCTGAATGTTATGAAAAAATGAACGACTATCCGGCTGCATTATCGGTGATGAAGACATACAATAATTTCAATGACAGCCTCAATGATGCCAGCAAATCCAGCAGCATACAACAGATGCTGCTCAACACTAAAAACATCGAACGCGAGACCGAATTCCAGGAGATGGCCCGCGACAAGAATATTACTGAATTGAAATCGACAATTTCAAAAGTGACAAGCTATGGATCGGTGGTCGCTGTCATCATTATGCTTATTGTTTCCTACATCTTTATCCGGAGCTTCCAGCAACGTCTCTATGCCAATCAGATCATCACCGAGCAAAATGAAGAATTGACACGGCGCAAAATAAGTGAACTTGAAACAAATCTTAAGATAGAAACAATGAGTTCGATGCTCACAGGCCAGGAAGTAGAGCGCGAACGGATAGCCAGAGATCTTCATGATAGTCTGGGCGGATTGTTGTCAACTGTCAAGTTGCATTTTGATGCTATACAGGTGAAAAATCCGGAAATCACAAATCAGAAGGAGTATTCAAAGGCCTATACGTTACTCGATGCGGCGTGTGCTGAAGTCCGTACAATATCAAACAATATGCAGCCGGGCGCCTTGCTGAAGATGGGCATAGTACCTGCCATCAAAGACCTCATCAATCGCATTGAGTCTGAAGATATGCCACATATTGAATTCATTCATTACGGAGCTCTTCATGATTTACCTACAAGTATTATTTTGCACATCTATCGGATCGTGCAGGAACTACTATACAACTGCATCAAGCACGCCCATGCCAAAGAAATACTCATTCAACTGATCCGCAACGAAGAAGATCTTGAAATCATGGTGGAAGATGATGGCAAAGGATATGAACCTGCTGAAGTCAAAAAAGGAATGGGGACAGAAAACGTATCGGCCAGGGTGAATTTCTTAAAAGGAGAAATTTCAGTGTATAGTGTTATTGGCACAGGGACGACAAGCACCATCACAATACCCTATACTCAAGAGATGGCAGAAGGAGAAGTGTTTTCGAATTTTAATCCGGAAATGTTTTAAAAAAAAGGGTTAAACGGTTAAAAGGTTAAACGGTTAAAGGAAATATAATCATGATCAATCATGATAATCATGATAATCATGAGGATCTGCGTTCTATTTTTTTGTTGACTAATTTAGCCTGTTTATTAAAGAAGCGTAATCTTAATAAATCTTAATTTTTCATATTTTATCAGCGTCCTCTTTTCTTAATTTAATGCCGCAAATTTCGCCGATTAACGCAAATTATATATTGTTTTGCCCATTGCATTTTGTTCCATGGGTTTCACCCATGGCTAATAATATTTGATCCCTTCAGGATCATTGTTGTTTGCTTTCAGCCAACCGTTTCATTACAATTGCTTTTTGCGTTTTTTTTTGCCTATTGTTCATTGCCTATTGCTCATTGCCTATTGCCTTTTCAAGCCCACGATTCTCGTCTGACGTCTCACGAAAATAGATGTACTTTTACATCAATCGTTACTTAAAAAAAGATCAACTGAAAATGCTTCATTCTATTTCTCCGATCGATGGCAGGTATGGCGATAAGACCTCCGTGCTGAGTTCTTATTTCTCTGAATTTGCATTGATGAAATATCGATGCCTTGTGGAAATTGAATACCTCATCGCATTGATTGAAACGGGAATTGTACCCAATACAAAACTCAGTGTTGAGTCTAAAGCTAACCTCCTTAATATTGTGACTTCTTTCAGTGATGAAGATGCATCATCCATTAAAAAAATAGAATCAAAGATCAATCATGATGTCAAAGCGATTGAATATTTTATCAAAGAAAAACTGGAGAAATTAAATCTGAATATACTCCGCGAATGGGTACACTTCGGACTTACATCGCAGGATGTCAACAACAGTGCATTTCCGCTCATGATCAGGAATGCCTTCAGAGAGATCATCACTCCTGAAATAAAGTCCACCCGGCAGGAAATTTTTGATTTTGCAATGGCTACAAAGGATATCCCGATGATGGCTTACACCCATGGCCAACCTGCTTCTCCAACCTTGCTTGGAAAAGAAATGATGGTTTTTGTCGAACGCCTGGATATACAACTTGGTCATCTTGAACATATAAATCTCTGCGTCAAATTTGGCGGAGCGACAGGCAATTTCAATGCGCATGTTGCAGCCTTTCCGGAAATTGATTGGGCGGATTGGGCGGATGATTTTACTTCAAAATATCTCCACATCGGGCGATACAAATACACGACCCAAATCGAGCATTATGATCAGATTGCCGCACTGTGTCATGCTACAATGCGCATCAATACGATCCTGATTGATCTTTGTCGTGATATCTGGATGTATATCTCTATGAATTATCTGACTCAAAAAGTAAACCCTGATGAAGTCGGTTCTTCTGCCATGCCGCACAAAGTAAATCCGATTGATTTTGAAAATGCTGAAGGAAATCTTGGCTATGCAAATGCGATCTTTGGCCATCTTGCAGATAAATTACCAGTGAGTCGACTGCAACGAGATTTGACAGATAGTACTGTTCTCAGAAATATTGGTGTACCCATAGCACACACTTTTCTTTCTTTGAAGTCAATTCAGAAAGGCCTCAGCAAAATTTCGGCCAATGAAATAAAGACACAGTCAGATCTTAATGATAACTGGTCTGTATTGGCTGAAGCGATTCAAACCATTCTTCGCCGTGAAGGTGTTCCAAATCCTTACGAACAATTGAAAGAGCTGACACGCGGAAGAGAAAAACTGACAAAAGAAAGCCTACATCAGTTTATTGATAAACTGCAGGTAAAAGAAGAAGTCAAAAAGGAACTACGAAAATTGACGCCTGGTGGGTATACGGGGATGAGGTTTAATG
>JBATMM010000635.1:0-1940 GCA_049289835.1 Saprospiraceae bacterium
ATCATGCATATCGCTATACCTTATGCCGCTTAAACCAAGTACGATTGGAAAAGATGTAAGTGACAAATTATGCTGGTACAATCTGCAGGATTGTCTTCCAACCAAATCGAAGAAAGAACCTTTAGGAAACTCAATCCCACCACCTGGTCCTTCCCATCTTATCATTTCAAATTTTGATGGAGAATCATCTAAACTACCAGAGGAGGCGGCATAAGCAAAAAAGCGATTCGGCCATGTAGGCCCAGGCATGGATGAAAACCAATTATCGCAAACAGCAAATTCTGTTGCTAGCTCCCATATGGCCGGAAGCTTAATTTTGTTACCGAAACACTGCATTACATCGCCATATTGACTGGGGTCAGGATGAGGTGCTTCTCCTGTATCCTCTGTATGGGAGGTGGCGAAATCGGCGACAAATCCTGAATTATCAATAAGAGGATATGATTTGAACGGATTATATCCTGCGGCATTGGAACCACACAATTGTTGCAGAGTATCTGCAAACTCATGACCCGGGTCAGCAGGCAACGCATCCGGCGCGTCACCATTTACAGGATATGAAGTACCGGCATATGCGTTTTGACCACTGGCAGGTTTAATTCCTTTTATTCCGGAGAATCCGAAAACATTATCGAATGAATGGTTTTCGAGCATCAGGATAAATACGTGTTCGACTTTTTGATTTGTCATATTCTCATTTTTTATTGATATACAATTGTGCCCTATAGCATCACGAACAACCGGCAAAAAAATAATACAAGTAATTAAATTGTTTCGAAGCTAGCTTAGAACGATGTGTCGCTCCATAAGATGGTTTTAATACCCGGTCTAAAACTCATGTATTCTAGCCAATGCGTTCTACGTATACTGGAAAAGATGGAAAGGTCATAATGGTCGCCACTATAATCAATGAACCTTAAATAACCCGCACCTGAAAACATTCCGGTTGGTCCCTTAGCATCAACAAGCACCGTATAACTGTCAAGCAAATTATACGTTATCTGAATGGAGTAAACGCAACCACCATTGTTCCAGACAATACAGTTATGTAAGTCCTGACTACCATTAATCATTATGTTATAAGGAGGAAACATTTCACCGGGTGCTGAAGCCTGGCCCGGGGCAGGTTGAGAATGTTCCCCGCAATTATGACAAGAAAAATCCAATATATACATGATATTTAGTTTACTGATTTACACCTACTCTTTACAAAATTTTAGGCTTCCTTCTTTCTTTAGCCAGCTGTAATTTTAATATTTTATTGTTTTAAGCAATTCATTATGGACTTTTATTGGGATGTTATAAATAATACTCAAAGGGATATACAGTTAAAACGAAAATGAGAAAATGAGCATATAATAAAAACGCTTTAAGTTTTGGCAAACCCTTCAGGTAACAAGATAATAATAACAATCAAATATACCTTATTTCTAAATTATTTAATTTAATTAATTAATGCGTAAAATGTATAATCCGGAAAGGAACTCACCCCCTTCCCCTCTCTTGTGCTTTTCGGGGAACTCACCCCCTTCCCCTCTTTGTTTTCCGGGTAACTCACCCCCAACCCCTCTCTTAAAACAGTATACAGTAGATTGAAAACATCATCACTTTGAGAGAGGGGAGTTATGATGGACGTACGAAAATCAAATCACCCCTCTCTCCCGCGTAATCTATTTCCAATAGTTATGACTTTTAAAAGAGAGGGGATGGGGGTGAGTTACTAGAAGTGCTAAAGAGAAGGGCCGGGGTTGAGTTGGCATGAAAATCTTAACTTGAAGATTCATATATTGAAACAGATTACGGTTACTGGGTACGCACCCTTCCCTCACTTTGCCTTTCGGAGAACTCACCCCCTTCCCCTCTCTTATTACAGTATATTGTAGATTGAAAACATCATCACTTTGAGAGAGGGGAGTTATGATGGACGTACGAAAATCAAA
>JBATMM010000636.1:0-3143 GCA_049289835.1 Saprospiraceae bacterium
GAACAGTAACAACCAAGCCTCTGAGAATAGCCATTAGATACCTTAACCAGACAGGCTGATCACTGAAGGTCTTATCCTTATAATACAGGAAAACAGAGGCCCCTACCCCCAACAACAGGCATAAAACAAGATACCAGGAGGGATATTGCCAACTCAGATTCTGCACGTGACCAAAGGAATTAAATGAAAATTAGATGATGTGTTAACGTTCACAAAGATTGAAAAAATATCTAACGAGCGCCAAAAGGATAGCAGAGCCAAATGTCCAATATTTGAACCTTTCGGTCGTTTTAGGGGTATCTTAGTACACGTTTTCAATAATTTTTGTGTCGATGAATAAGGTATCACTTTTAAAATCCTTTCTTTTCATTTGCGGACTTCTCCTGGCGTCCCAGCGGCTTCAGGCTTCCTATATTCTGATCCCGATGGATGAAACCCAGCGAAATCACCTCAAAGCTTATGGTATCACCTATTGGGTGCTGAATGCAGGCAAAGAAGCATATTGGCTGCTAAACTATAGAGGTGGATCGTTTGCTTTCGAGCATAATGAACTCTTCGAGAAAGAATGCAAAACGCGAGATGTGAGTTATCAGGTCATCACCGATGGCGAATTCGTCAGAATAAGAACCGAAATAAGTAACCCTGAAGCCAATCAGGAAACCATAAAGCTTGAGGTTGCCCCTAAAATAGCAGTTTACACACCTGACTTTAATTCACATGGTGAGCGAATCCAACCATGGGATGATGCGGTGACTTTGGTACTCACCTATGCAGAAATACCGTATGACAAAATCTATGATCGCGAAGTGCTGGAAGGAAAATTAGCACAGTATGATTGGCTGCATCTTCATCATGAAGATTTTACCGGTCAGTACGGAAAATTTTATAAGTCCTTCAGTATGCAACCATGGTACAAAGAGAATCAAAGATTGCAGGAAGAACTTGCTAAAAGTCTTGGTTATTCCAAAGTGTCCCAGTTAAAATTGGCTGTTGTCAAAACAATAAGGGATTTCGTCGGTGGTGGTGGTTTTATGTTTGCCATGTGTAGTGCTACGGATTCATATGATATCGCCCTTGCTGCAGATGGTGTGGACATTTGCGCTGAAATTTTTGATGGCGACCCACAGGATCCTGATGCACAGTCCAAGCTTGATTTCAGCAAATGTTTTGCCTTCAAAGATTTTACACTCGTGACTAATCCAATGGAATATGAATTTTCCAGCATTGATCATCGGGACAGAAGTGTAATACCCGAACGCGATTACTTCACCTTATTTGATTTCTCCGCGAAATGGGATCCTATCCCAACGATGCTCACACAGAATCATACACGCACTGTGAAAGGCTTCATGGGTCAGACTACTGCTTTTGATAAAAATTATATCAAATCCGATGTCCTGATTTTAGGTGAAACAAAACCTGAAAATGAAGTCCGTTATATCCATGGTGAATATGGATTCGGCACATGGACATTCTACGGAGGTCATGATCCCGAAGATTACAGGCATTATGTGACAGATCCGGATACAGACCTCAGTCTGCATCCCAATAGTCCCGGCTATCGATTGATCCTCAATAACGTACTTTTCCCGGCAGCTGAAAAGAAAAAGAGGAAGACCTGAAAAATATTATTTCTGTTCGTATTACCTGGATTGAGTAACAAAACTGTAATTCCTCTCAGAGCCTTGGGGGCGATGGCTTTCGTATCTTCGGCCCTTGAGCCCAAATTCAATGCTGTCAGTGTCCGGATCAGATCCGATATCTAATCACACCCTAAAAAATATTCCCATGATTTATGTTGTGGGCAATAGTTTCTGCGGGTCTACTCTGTTTGGTTTCCTGTTAAGTGCCAATCCTGATATTATTAATCTGGGGGAATTGAAAATTAAGACCTGGCTCAGAGACAGATCATGTTCATGCGGCCTTTCCCTGGAATCCTGTCCATTTTATAGTAATTATTTCAATGAATTTAATACATCGAAGAAATCTCTCTTCGAGGATGTGAGGCCGAGATCTGTTCTTTCACTTCTGTTCAGAAGAGAAAAAATCATTTCTAAAAATGCCATCGTGAAAATGGAATCGTTTTACCATTCCATTAGTGAACGGGTTTCTCAACTGTATCCTAATGCACAATACATTGTCGATACGTCTAAAAGCATTTGGATGCTCAATGGGTGGCTGCATACTTCATTAGCTAAGGATATAAAAATCATCTGGCTTACAAGACATCTCAAACCAAGCATGGCCTCTTTTACAAAGAGAGGATTTAAATTTTATCATTCCCTTTTATCCATACTTATCAATAACCTGCTGACTAAATATTATTTAAAATGGAATAAACTGGATTATCTGAAATTGGATTACACCCGATTTTATAATGAATACGATGATATCGCAAAATCAACCTCAACCTTTCTCAACCTCCCCATTCCATCCGCGTATCAAAACCATTTTAATCATCACGTGATTTCAGGTAATTCAAGTACAAAGAAAGAATTCACTGGACAATTTAAGGGATTTCACAAAGATGAAGAATGGAATTCCCTGTTGACAAAAAACCAAAAAAGGATTTTATCATGGTTCGAATGAATAAATCATGAGAATACTGGTCCTCACGATCGAATATCCTCCTTTGGGCGGTGGAGCATCACCTATGTCTCACGAAGTCAATAAGAATTACGTGCAGCGTGGAAATGCGGTTGAGGTTGTCACGATGTCCTTCAAAGGATTGCCACAGGAAGAAAATGTGGATGGTATTATTATACACAGAGTTCCATGCAGGAGATCACAAAAACACATATCATATCCTGTTGAACATGTATCCTTTATTTTAGCTGCAAGAAAGTTTTTGAAAAAATACCTGGTTACACATTCCTTTGATGTATGTCATACTCATTTTATAATACCAACAGGAATTCTGGCGAGATGGGTGTATAAAAAATATGGCATTCCATTTATTATCACGGCGCATGGAAGTGATGTACCGGGATTTAATCCTGATCGCTTTCATTGGCTCCACAAAGTCACTCCTCCTTTGATCAGGTCTATCGTTAAGTACAGTTCAGCCATTGTTGTTCCTTCGTTGTATTTGGGTTCACTTCTTCAAAAAGTTGTGCTTGATTCTGATTCTAAGATTATCCATA
>JBATMM010000637.1:0-1591 GCA_049289835.1 Saprospiraceae bacterium
ATGGCGGATAACACTTTGTCGACAGTTTTGTACATTGATACAGATTAAGGCTACCTGGCAGATTCTCCTGTAGCGCCGCCACTGCCCATAGCCCTGGTCGTTAGGCGCAATCTCTAGAGACACCTAGATGCATTCAATGATGATTCAAGTTTTTTAATGAAGTAAGCAGCTATCTAGCAAAATGAAAAGTAGACTACCTTCCATCATCATCATCTTACTAGCCACTATACTTGGAATGTATGGATTGAGTCTAATTAATGTACATTCATCTTGGTATGATATTGGACTATGGTTTCAATATGCATCAAAATATTTACTTTATTTTCTTCCCATACTGTTTTTGGTATCCTTAGTCAAACAACTAACTAAATTTGCAACTTGGATTTTGATTTTGATACTTTCATTTTCACTCGCATATGGATTTATTTACGTCGGCGTTCATAACATGCTTTCAAATTTTCAATTGACAATTACGATTCTTTATGTAAGTGCAATAAGTGCTTTAGTCGTCTCGATATATAAGAATTTTGAGATCTTCACGAAGAAAACACAATCTAATCAACGGTGAAAAAGACTGCGCCTAACATTGGCTATAGGCACTGGCGGATAACACTTTGTCGGCAGTTTTGTACATTGAAACAGATTAAGACTAATTGGCAGATTCTCGCGTTGAGCCGCCACTGCCCATAGCCTTGGTCGTTATGCCTCATTCATATTCAGACAATGAGATTGTACCTAGACACATCAGTTATTGGAGGATATTACGATCCCGAATTCAGTGAATGGACGCAACCATTGATTGATGATATACTTTCCAGAAAGCATATTGCCATAATATCTGACATAACCATCATGGAGATCATAGATGCACCAAGAAATGTCAATCAACTACTAGAAAAACTGATAGCCACTAGCTCAGAACTAGTAACTAGTAATGAACAAACGGAGAAACTTGCATCACATTACCTCAAGGAAGGCGCTCTTACCCGAAAGTCTATTGAAGATGCCCAACATATAGCGCTGGCAACCTGTAACAATGTGTCAGCTGTAGTAAGTTGGAATTTCAAACATATTGTCAACCTGGACAAAATCCGATTGTTTAATTCCGTAAATTTGAAGTATGGATATGGATTGATAGACATTCGATCCCCAAGAGAAGTAATAGGATTATGAAAGCTAAAACACAAAAATTTGAAGCTGTCAAGTTCATGCGGGCAAAGCGTGAAGAATTAAGTCGTTTGCACAGCGAAAATCCAAAAGCATACAAAAAGCAATTGGAAGAAATTCGCAAACGGTATCCTGAAAAATTCGCCAAACGAGAAAGAAACGAGGCATAACATCGGCTATAGGCAATGGCGGATAACTCTTTGTCGACAGTTTTGTACATTGATACAGATTAAGGCTACTTGGCAGATTCTCCTGTAGAGCCGCCACTGCCCATAGCCATGGTCGTTGTATGCCATTCGGAATAAACCATATTTTCAATCATGGGAGTTTTTACAAGTAACGAAGATTTACACAAAGAGTATCAAAAAACGATGGGAGAAGAACTTGGCTCCATTTATTTTAGATTAACCTTTGAAGTTCTAGC
>JBATMM010000638.1:0-7138 GCA_049289835.1 Saprospiraceae bacterium
ATCGTCAATGATCATATTTTTTATACACTTGATTATCCACGCCATCTTATCCCCATTGCTGCAGGCTTTTATTTAACAGCAACAATAGGGCCACCCCTTGCCTCAAGGAATTTCAAAATCCAGGCGATGGGGATCCTGATATTGATCTCTTATATCATCACCCGGATATATTTCCAACCTGCGCTGGTATCTGTCTGGTGTTTTTTCGGTACCGCGATTGCCCTTCTTATTTATGTTGTCCTTAGTGAAAAACAAGCATCTAAGCGGAAGTATGCCATGGCGATGAATGAGAAATCCGGTGAGAAACAAATGCCGGATTAAATGGTCCGTAGATTTTCGTGATGGCAGGAGCAAACTCCTGCCATGGCAATTAGATTGCCGTTGTTGGAGTTTGCCTTCGATTGCCGTTGTTGGAGTTTGCTCCAACAACCTCTGTGGACTTTCCAACAGTATCTGGTGATTTTCGTGATGGCAGGAGCGAACTCCTGTTATGGCAACTGATTGCCGTTGTTGGAGTTTTCTCCAACAACATCCGTGTTTAAATCTCTTTATAAATCAGAAACCCATTTGTTCTCAATATTTCATTCCCCATCAACAATTCAGCATTTGAAGGTAAGATGATATTAACCTGTTCACCGAAATTTATAATGACAGTTATTTTTTCATTGTCATAAATCCTTGTATATAAAATTCTATCCTCTTTCAATTCCAACTGTTCAAATTCACCATATTGCAATGCCTTCTCCTTGTTTCTTAATTCAATGAGTGTATGATAAACATTCCACATTGATTTATCATCCTTCCGCTGAGCTTCTACATTGATGCTGTGGTAATTTTCATTTATTTTAATCCAGGGCTTGTGCGTGGAAAATCCTGCATATTCATCATCATTCCATTGCATCGGACTGCGTGACTTATCCCGGTTGTGTTTATTGCCTGTTTTAAGAGCTTCTTCTTTTGTGCTGCCTGCATCAAGGGCCATATTATATTGTGTTCTTCCCTGAATATCTATGATTTCATCCACATCTGATGCATGGATATTCTGCATACCGATTTCTTCTCCATAATAAATAAACGGAACGCCTTTAGCCATCAGCATAAGAGCAGCCAAAGCGCAGACCCTATCCGTATCCCCATCCGCAAGTCGATCGATCATCCTCGGCATATCATGACTCCCAAAAAATAATGTCGGATAGCCACTCATGACGGAATCCATTTTTTGAATTTCCTGAAAAATTCTCTCGACAGAAAAAGTTTCAATGCTTCCAAAATTGAAATTGAATACAACATCCATCAGGTCAGGTGCCTGATACTGATGAAGCACTTCAAGTTGATCACTTCCTATTTCGCCAACGACAAATCGCTCATCGAATTCATGCATTATGTTTTTGATCCAACGCATCGCATCCTTCACCCCTTTTTGATCTATATCATGCACATGAAGCTGCTTGCCATTCTCCGATGGATTGTCAGTCCAATCCTGATCAGTAGTCAAAAAATTGATCACATCAAGTCGGAAGCCATCCACACCTTTTTCCAACCAATACCGAATGACATCCTGTATATCGTTTCTCACCTTCGGATTTGACCAGTTCAGATCTGCCATCCGGATGTCAAACTTGTGATAATAATATTGATTCGTCAACTCATCTTTTTCCCATGCGGTTCCGCCGAAAAATGACTCCCAATTGTTTGGTTCATCCCGCCATATATAATAATCACGATAAGGATTATCAATTGATTGACGCGATTCCTGAAACCAGGCGTGGTCTGTTGAAGTGTGATTGAAGACCATGTCAATGATGACTTTGATGCCTCTTTGATGCGCTCCTTCTAAAAACTTCCTGAAATCATCTATATCACCATAGACCGGATCGATCTCCAGATAGCTGGCTACATCATATCCGTTGTCAACTTTGGGAGACCGGAGAAATGGAGTCAGCCAGATGCCCTTTATCCCAAGAGATTGCAGGTAATCCAGCTTACTGATCATCCCTCTGAAATCACTGTAACCGTCTCCATTGCTGTCACAATAGCTTGGCATATAGATCTGGTAAAAAACGATTTCTTTCCACCAAACCTCCTTCTTCAGGGATTTTTTCATCCCGGCTAATGTACAACGTAACTTTTTTAGGCTGATGAGGCGAAAGTCTCTAATTCGCTTAATGTATCTTGCAGCCCCAATTCGAACGGCAACCGACAATTGAAACGAGGTCTTTTGGATTCAAATTTTTATCGAAAACAGATTAAGAGATGACAGTACAAAGAGAGAATATTGATTTGCTTAAGGATAAGACACTAAACAAGTCCACTGCATTTAGCAGGGAAGAGCGTGAAAAGCTGAAATTGAGGGGGTTGTTACCTTTTGTGGTGTCAAGCCAGGAAACGCAGATAAAACGGATACTGGGCAATATGCGGAGAAAAGAATATGATATTGAAAAATACATTTTTCTTTCTGCACTTCAGGACAGGAATGAAAGGTTGTTTTTCCGGACAGTCATGGAGAATATTGAAGAGATCATGCCACTGATCTACACACCCACTGTAGGACAGGCATGCAAAGAGTTTTCACATATCTATCGTCATGCACAGGGCTTATATATCACACCGGAAGATAGAGGTGATTTTGAAAAATTAATGGACAACTGGCCCAAAAAAGATATCCGTGTCATCGTGGTGACAGATGGACAGCGTATCCTGGGTCTTGGGGATCTTGGTGCAAATGGCATGGGTATTCCTGTAGGAAAACTTGCACTGTATGCAGCATGTGCAGGTATTCATCCTTCACAATGTCTGCCGGTGATGCTCGACGTGGGTACAGACAATAAAGAATTGCGCGATGATCCGTTTTATATCGGTTATCCATTTGAAAGAGTCAAGGGGCAAGATTATTTTGATCTGGTTGAAGAATTTGTTGTGGCGGTGCAAAATAAATTTCCGGACGCACTCATTCAGTTTGAAGATTTTTCAACACCCAATGCGTATACACTTTTAAATAAGTATAAAGACAAGGTCACTTGTTTCAATGATGATATTCAGGGAACTGCAGCTGTTGCACTTGCCGGAATATTTGCATCAGGAAGAATTACCGGCTTTCCGTATAAGGATTTGAAAGTTTTGTTTTTAGGTGCCGGTTCAGCAGCAACAGGGATTGCGGATTTGATGGTTACGGCATTTGTAGAGGAAGGGTTGAGCAGGGAAGAGGCTTATAACAGACTTTGGTTTGTGGATAGTAGCGGCCTCGTGATCGATGGAAGAAAAGATCTTGTGAAACATAAAGCTGCGTATGCACAACATCATGGACCATTAAACTTCGTTGAAGCCATTAAAGAGTTCAGACCAAATGTATTGATTGGGGCGACTGGAGCACCGGGATCTTTTACAAAAGAAATCGTCCAATTGATGTGCACTATCAATGAACGTCCTGTCATATTTGCACTTTCAAATCCTACGAGCAGGGCAGAGTGTACAGCTGAGCAAGCCTATAACTGGAGCGATGGAAAAGTTGTCTTCGCCAGTGGAAGTCCTTTTGATAAAGTAACCTTTAAAGAGAAGATTTTTAAATCAGGACAGGGTAATAATGCTTATATATTTCCCGGTATTGGTTTGGGCGTCGTGACCACAAAAGCTAAAGTTGTTCAGGATACTTTATTTCTCGCAGCAGCTAAAACTCTGGCGCATATAGTCAGTCAGGAGGATATCGATCGTGGATCTGTTTATCCGCCATTACGGGATATTCGAAGTATTTCGCTTGATATTGCTACGGCTGTCGCTGAAAAAATATTTAATTCCGGGCTGGCACAGGTTGCGCGGCCGGAGAATATAAGACAAAGTATTGCAGCCTATATGTATGATCCAAAGTACTAGGATATTTTAAGTAGTTTATTTGCAGTAATTATGGTACATCCACTTTATATCTCGGCAGCAGAAGCTCTCCATCGTATTGAATCCGGAAACCGGATTTTTATTCATGGTAGTGCAGCGACACCTCTCCATTTGTTAAGGGCTTTGTTTCAACGAAAGGATGAATTATCAGATGTTGAATTGATCAGTATCAGTACACTTGGAGATGATATTTTCAATGTGCCTGATTTCGGGAAAAGTTTTTTTATGAATTCCCTTTTTGTATCCCAAAATGTAAGAGACATCGTCGATAGTGTGCATGGAGATTATATCCCAATTTTTCTGAGTGAAATACATCTTCTTTTTGAGCGCAATATTTTGTCGATTGATGTGGCATTGGTTCATGTATCACCTCCTGACAAACATGGCTTTTGTTCATTGGGCGTTTCTGTTGACATTGCCAGATCGGCCGTACACAATGCGAAACACGTCATCGCGCAGGTGAATCCTCAAATGCCGCGAACACATGGTGATGGTATAGTGCACATCAGTGAAATTGATGCCTTAGTATATGTTGATGAACCTTTGCCGGAAGTTAGTTATCACGACCTGGCGACAGATACTTCTATGAAGATAGCGAAGTACTGTGCAGAATTAATTGATGACAGGTCTACTCTTCAAATGGGCATCGGGGCTATTCCTGATTCAGTGTTGTCCTGTCTTGAGGGACATAAAGATTTGGGTATACATACCGAAATGTTTTCTGATGGTGTTATTCCATTAGTAGATAAGGGAATCATCACCAATAAATATAAGAAAAAACATCCCGGAAAATTAGTAACAGGATTTGCTATTGGTACGCGGAAATTGTATGATTTTATTGATGACAATCCTCAGGTGGTATTTCTTGATATTGAATACGTCAATGATACAAAGGTGATTCGATCGAATCCCAAAGTGGTAGCGATCAATTCGGCGATTGAGATTGATATCACCGGTCAGATATGTTCTGATTCTATTGGTATGTATCAGTTTTCAGGTGTGGGTGGCCAAATGGATTTTATGCGTGGTGCAGCATTATCAGAGGGTGGAAAGCCTATCATAGCGATGAATTCTACTACAAATAAAGGGGCTTCAAAAATTGTCCCTTTTCTCAAGACCGGGGCGGGAGTTGTGACCACCAGGGCTCATGTGCATCATGTGGTGACAGAATTCGGGACGGCAGATCTCTTTGGTAAAAATCTGAAACAAAGAGCCCAGGCCCTTGTTAATATCGCACATCCTATCCACAGAGAGGAACTTGATAAAGCCGTTTTTGAGCGTTTTGGAAAATAATTCAAGGCTACAAATTTCAGTATGAGTTAACCTTATTGCCGATCGGATGTTCTTTCTAATAATTATAAATATGAAAAGATATGAAAGGGTATAAAGCGAATATTGAAAAAGAGACGAAGAAGAATACAAATTTCCGAAAGGTCTTGTATACTTCGAAACACAGTCAATTGGTGTTAATGACATTGCAACCAAAAGAAGAGATTGGATCCGAAATACATGCTGGAAACGACCAGTTTTTCAGAATTGAAAGCGGTCGGGGAAAATCAATCATTGATGGCAATGTGTATAAATTAAAAGACGGAGATGCTGTTGTGGTGCCTGCCGGAGCAAGACATAATATCATCAATACGGATAGCCGTAAAAAATTAAAGGTGTATACTATTTATTCACCTCCTCATCACAAAGATGGTACCATCCGGAAAACGAAGAAGAGTGCTGAAGAAAATCCGGAAAAATATGATGGTAAGACAACGGAGAAAAAGAAAAAAGCGAAATAATCCTCTCTTCTCTGATACAAAGGTATAACTCACTAAACTAAATGAACAGATATGAATAATTTATTAAGAGGAGGTCTTGCAGGTTACGGAGCCTACAAATTAGGTGGAGGTTGCCTGGGTACAATAGTTGTCTTTGCCATTATTTGGATACTACTTGGCCATTGCTGATGAACATTGGGGTAGTCGGTGCCGGTGAATTCGCGGAATTTGCCGCAAGAGCATTTCTGAAAATTGAGGGTATCCATATTGTTGGTGTGACTGACATCAATGAAGCATCCGGCCGAAAAATGGCAACGGCAGTGAGTGCTAAATTTCATAAGAACATTTCGGATTTACTTACAGACGATAGCATAGACCTGATCTATATTGCTACTCCGCCATATTTGCATTTCAGGCAATCTGAAATGGCATTACATGCGGGGAAGCATGTCATCTGTGAAAAACCTGCAGCTCTTCGAACATTTGAAGCAGAAACTCTGGCTGCATATGCAAAGGAAAATAATCTTTTGTATACAGTTAATCTTATGCAACGATATAATCCTTTGTATGCTATCGTCAAAACAATCATTGATGAAAAATGGCTGGGTGATTTTGTACATGGATTTTTTGAAAATTATGCGAGTGATGAAAAACTGATTCCGGAGCATTGGTTTTGGGACGAAGAAAAAAGTGGCGGAATATTCATTGAGCACGGGGTGCACTTCTTTGACATGTTTAGTGGATGGCTTGGTCAGGGAGAGCTAATAAGTTCTTTTGAAATTCGGCGATCTGGAGTAGAAGAGAAAATAATTGACCGGGTACAGGCTGATGTATTGTACAAAGATGGTCCTGTCAATTTCTATCATGGATTTAATCAACCAAAACTTCTGGACAGACAGGAATTGAGATTGCAATTTGACAGGGGAGACATTACATTGTATGAGTGGATTCCTGTAAAGATCAGATTACATGGATTATTGAAAGAGCATCAGGTCGACAAGTTAAAATCTCTGTTTCCTGGTTGTCAGATTGAGGTTCATTCGCATAATTCAACAAATAAAAGAATAAGAGGAAAATTTCGTGATATAAATTTTGATTCGCTCATTACGATGGTCTCAGGTGATATTGCAGATAAGATGGTTCGATATGAACAATTAGTCACTTCGATGTTGGAGGATCAATGGAGTTGGATAAAAGATCCTTCGCATGTGCGGAAGATCGATGATACGAATGCTGTTGAATCGCTCAGGATGGCAGAGGAGGCAACGAAAAGAGCTGCTGTTTTTGCCCCTAAATCCCCTAAAGGGGACTTCTGAAAATAGTTTAGAATCACAATAAAGATTCTAAATCAAATGAAAAGTAGAATCAATGTTATTGGTCTTTTAGTAACTCATTTCCTGAGATTTCTTCAACTGCATTTTTGCCACTTTCGGATCTACATGAACTGTGTCATGTTCGAAGTCTAATTTGATACGCCACTTCTG
>JBATMM010000639.1:0-5480 GCA_049289835.1 Saprospiraceae bacterium
TGGGCTGCCTACCATCAGCATGATAAACAAATACGTAACTGAAAATCGAGTGAAGAAAACCATGATTCATTTTTTCTTCAAAATACTTTCGATTTGGAAGCAGCGCAATAGAACGAAAGTTATGATGGGTCAAGAACCAATTAGATGAAAAATTCCGGATAACTCACCCCCTTCCCCTCTCTTGTTAAAGTATTTGTTAGATTGAAACAATATCTCCGGGAGAGAGGGGCGTCAATATTTCGTAGAGAAATCCTATCCGCTCAAGTTTATTTACCGAACGCCTTGTTCAATGCTTCGGTACGATTCTGTACATGCAGTTTTTCATAGATCCGGTGAATATGCTGGCGCACAGTGGCAACAGAGATAGAAAGCTTATCTGCGATTTCTTTGTACAAAAGGCCTTTTGACAACCATTGTAACACTTCATTTTCACGACTGCTCAGCGTGTTCATTTCCTGTGCAATTTTTTCTTTTTCATGAAAGACAGAAACTAATTTCCGCGCGATATTTGAACTCATAGGTGAACCACCTTCATGTAGCTCTTTGATGGCTTCAATCATTTGCAACAAGCCTGTGTTTTTCAACAGGTATCCTGAAGCTCCTGCTTTCAAAGCTTCAAATACCTTCTCATCATTTTCATAGACGGTGAACATCATAAATTGGGTGCCAGGACTCAGATCCTTCACCTGTCGGATACATTCAATTCCATTCATACCGGGCAGATTGATATCCATGATGACAATCTCGGGCTTCAGTCTGGGTATTTCTTTCACAGCTTCCTCTGCTGTACTGAATGTCTTCAACATTTTAAATTCGGCATTGAGCGAAATGAACTGTGTCAGTCCGTCTCTCACTTCGTCAAGATCTTCTACTATTGAAATGGTAATACTCATGAGTCGGTTCGAAAGTAGATTTGAATTTTCATAGTACCTATAGAACGAAAGTTATAAGGGGAGTGGTGCAGATAAAATGATCGTTGTGCCATGTTCATTATTAATCTTCAGTTCTCCATTGATAGAGGTCATTCTTTTTTCCATGTTCAGTATTCCATTGCTGTAGGGGCGGATATTAGTCGGGTCAAAACCGATGCCATCATCCTGAATGAGAATTTTAAGATCTTTTGAAATTTCAAATCGGATGTGTACGACATTTGCTTCCGCATGTTTGACAATGTTGTGCAACGCTTCTTTCACGACCAGGTAAATGTTTCTGCGAAATTCACCACTCACCTCCAAACTCGTGAAATCATCCGGAGCATCAACGATACATTTGATCCCATTTTCTGAAAGATACGAAACGGCATATGACCTGGTGTAGGCCAGAAGATCGCTGAGGGAATCATTTTTCTCATTGAGGGCCCATACGATTTCACCCATTTTGTCAATCATATCGTGTGCATGTGTCCGAATATTGTTGATCTCTTCATCAACAGGCAGATTCAATTGTTTATTGAACCCGATCGTCTCACTTAAGAATTTTATCCTGGTCAGTCCGGCACCAAGGTCATCGTGCATGTCAGTAGCTATCCGTGTCCTTTCTTTTTCCATGGCTTGTTTGCTTTCCAGGATCAGACGTTGTTTCACCAGTTTCCTCGTAAATGAATAACGCAATGCAAGCACGAACAAACTTATGATTAATAGGCTCAGGGTAATCAGGAACCACCAGGTTCGCCAAAATGGAGGTCTGATGTTGAATGAATAAATTAATGTTTGAGGAGGATATTTGGCTGCCGGAAATTCGGCTTTTATATATAATTCGTATGCTCCTGGTGAAAGATTAATAAAATTGAAAAGCGCTGTATTGGAAGGTTGGCTCCAACTGTTTTTGTTGCTGCCTTTCAAATGATAACTATACAAGATTGATTTTTCATCCGTAAATGAAGGAGCTGCAACCCGGATGGAAAGATTGTTATGGTCATATGTAAAAGAATGATCGATGTCGACATCATATTCAACATCATTGACAAAAAGTGAAGTAATAAAAAATGCAGGTGGCATAATCATTCTTCTGGAATCGGTACCGGAAACCGTAATGATTTCTCCGTTGGATGTCAACGCCCAGATCATGTCTTTTGAAACATTGATGACATTGTAGATTCCCTGGAACATATTTTTACTTTTGGTGATATTCTCTATAACATACGCACCATTTTTAAATGAAATTTTATCTAATCCGGTTTGTGATCCAGCCCAGAGGGTATTATCAGCATCACAATACAAATGATAATAGAAATTATCCGTGAGTCCTTCATGTGTTGTGAAATGAAGGGATGAGTGCATTTTTTTTTCTTTAAATGTAAATTGATAAATTCCATTATACCTGGTTCCTATCCATACATTTTCAGTCTTATCCAGGGCAATTGCCCTGGGTCCTATGCCTTTTATCGCTTCAGAGAAATCATCTTCAACGTGGAGATACCTTTCTGGCGACTCCGGATGCAGTGAATAAACTATTAATTTATTGTCGCGTGTAGCTGTCCATAACAGGTGGTTGCTGTCGAATGCCATTTGATCTAAAGCAAAAGTCAGTTTCTGTTTCATGACCACCTCCAGGTCTTTCAAAACATACAGGTTAAACGTAGAGTCATTTTCTCTTATATACTGAATGATGAAATGATCAGGAGTAACTTTGATGGCTCCAACTTCAAGAACGATTTTACTATCCGGAAAAATCTGGACAGGATGTGCATAAGAAGATGCCAGGTCTTTATGGGCGATAGAATAAATTTTCTGGTCCCAAACAAAACAAAGTGATTCACCCCGGATGTACAGATTAGCCACATTCAAATTATTTCCACTTAACGGGAACGCAGTTATTTTCCTATCATGGATACGGTAAAATGAATGATTGGTATTATTAAAAAGCCAGGTGGTATCGGATTGTTGGTATAATACAGCAATAGAATTTCGCACTCCGGGTATCAGGTCGCCCAGTATCTGAACATTCGTTCCCGGGATTTTGATTATTCCATTTCCATCGGATGATAACCAGATAATGTCTTCCCGGTCAACGAATAAATCGGATATTCTGCTCGCTGTGAGGCCCTGGTCTGTTGAAAATACCTGATCTGCTCCTGATGGAAGGAAATGATGTACGACATTGTTTTGATAAATCCATACATCTCGATGTGGATCGAAATAAATAAATGCATTGTTGAGTTGAGAAGCATTTTTTATTGAGGTCACAGGGTTGAGTACAATGTTTCCTTGTTGCAACGACGTGAAATCCAGTGACATTAAACCTGTTTCGGTGCTCAACCACAATTCACCACCGGGGGTCGCCGCAGTATTGGAGACATATCCTTCTTTTGTGATCAGGCCTGCAACTACATTCTTTGTTTTGTCGTAAATGATGACTTTTTCCCGTTGCGTATAATTCCAGGGCATGAGGAGGAGGTAATTTTTCCATTCAGTGATCCTGTCGAGATTATAACCGATGTCTGTTCCCTGCGGAGATAAGAGTGGAATTTTTATAAAATTATTTTTGATAAGTTTATAAAATCCATCATCCCCTACAGCATAGAGGGAGCCATCAAGACTTTTGAGAAATCTGTTGATGACATGCTGACTGCTATCTGGGGTATGAAACACCCCCATCTTTCCCCTGACAAGTGTATTCAACGGACCGGCATTGGTCGCAATCAATATTGAATCCGGCGTGACTTCAATCAAATCGTTGACCAGTTCATTGGATAGCCCGTCTTGTTGGTTGTAATTTTTGAAGATGACACCATCGTACACGCTCAGTCCTCCATAGGTGATGAAATACATGCGGCCTTTGCTGTCTTGCTTTATTCCACGGACACGACTGTTGACGAGGCCGTCTTTAGGAGTGTAATAGACGAAAGGATATTGTTGTGCTACACTCTGAGCACAACTGATGAGACAGATGACGAATGTGAGGTATTGTCGGATAAATAAAAATACAAAAAAAGGGTTAAACGGTTAACAGGTTAAACGGTCCAACGGTCAAACGATATCAACTGACCATCGATAGATAAATCTTATTCAATTTTAATTTTTCTTAATTTATGCTTCGGCCTGCTTTTTCTCATCCATGGTTCGACCTGCTTCACTCATTCACCTGCTACAGCTCACCAACCGTGTGCTACAGCTCAGCAACCGTCTGCGTCCTTATTTTTTTTATAATCCTTAGTATAGAAAGACACTTCTGCTAAAACTAAATTTTTCAGAAGAAACATTGATAAAGACGATTGAGGTCATATGTTCAGGCAGATAAACTCTGACAGAATGATCATCCGGATTTTCCTTTCTGGCGATTTGAATATTTCTTCCTAATAAATCAACAAGCTGAATATGAAGGTCATCAGAAATATTATCCTGACTATTTATACGTATTGCATTCTGGTCAGGTTCGTACCTCATGCTGATTTCAGATGGGTCATTGAGATCATGGGTTCCGGATATGACATAGGTGACGCAGGCTAAATCCTGGCAATCCGTAAGTGCTGTGGTGACCGTGACGCAATAGCAACCTGAAGCCTGAGGCACAAAACATTCATCAAAACTATAGCTAATCGTATTGGTACAATCCACCCAGTGATAGAATTGTCCTGAAGGGGATGCACAAAGGGTGTCACCATGTTGTGTAATCACGGCATTCGGTTCCGGCTCAAGATAGACATTGGCCGAGGGTGTGAGAATATCACCATCGCATGTACCATTTGCATCATTCACCCAAAGCAGTGTATACGTCACTGTTGTATCATATGGAGGACAAACAACGTAGGTATATATTGTATCTATAATCTCGGTGATCGTATCTATAGTCGTTCCGTCCGTAATGCCGATACTAAAGGGTGGCTGTCCTGAAAAATAAATGCTGATGTCTGTACAACTATCGCATTGAATCTGGTCACAGCAAACGAAGGCTGTTGGTTTTTCAACAATACAAATGGTCTTTGTACATGTTGTCATGCATCCTGAATCCTGGAGCACAAGATCAATAGTATAGCAACCCGGTGTTTCAAACGTAAGCCAAAGTGAATCTGTCGCCGTGTATGTCTGTATAGTTGAGCTATCCAACATCACTGTCCATTGAATAATTTCAATCGTTGAATCATTACTGCTATAGGTAACTCTCACGATCTCACTTGTGCAAGCATTTGAAGGTGCATCGATCTGGCAATTCAAATCACAAAGATTGTATGTGAGACAAAGTGTATCATACCCACTACCATCCGTGAAACTGACGCAAACACAACCTGTGTCTCCGACCATAATGCATTGCGTTGTATCCGTCAATGGAATTCCATAGCAACTGTACCATGTATAATCAGATCCCATACCGGAAACGCATATCTGATGACCTGAAATCAGGAGGGAATCCGGGCAGTCCGAATAATGTAAATCAATAACAATAATCGAATCACAATGAGAAGTTTGGAAAGTGATGACACCTGACGGATTACTTTCATTGAAAATACTATCCATCACCGTCACGCTATATCCATCTCCCTG
>JBATMM010000640.1:0-2597 GCA_049289835.1 Saprospiraceae bacterium
AAGAGAGGGGAAGGGGGTGAGTTAACAGAAAGATAAGAGACAGGGTGAGCGCTTACTACAAAGCGACAGGAAGAAAAATGCAGTCGCAGAAAGCTACTTCGTGACATTGAGTTAAAAATGCAAAAAAGAAAGTGACTGCATAACCTGAACATTGTCATCTCCCTTTATCCCCCCCCATATTCCCTACCTTGCACCATGCGCATTTTTGGATTGATCAAGATGGCCAGGTTTGGGAAAATGCCAACCGGGGAGCGATTAGCTAAAATCAAACGATCGCCCAATTTCAGAGACGGGGCCTTTCAAAATCAAAGTGACACTCCACAGCTCACCGGTGACGCTACCTATGCAAAGGTGATGAAGCAGATTCTTTTCGGCCGCCCAAAGCGCTCGAAACCTACAGATGGTATTCCATCCATGAAAACAAATCTACTCACTCTGGATCCGCATGAAAATTGTCTGGTGTGGTTTGGTCACTCATCTTATTTCATGCAAATAGATGGTTTATGTTTTCTGGTGGATCCTGTCTTGAGCGGATCGGCTTCTCCATTTTCATCTATGACCAGGGCTTTCAACGGAACGGACAGATATACGTCGGAAGATCTGCCATCGATTGATTATCTTCTGATCACGCACGATCATTACGATCATCTTGATTATAAGACCATCCGGCAACTGATACCTAAAGTCGGCACAGTCATCACCGGTCTTGGAACAGGTGAGCATCTTGAATATTGGGGATATGATCCTGCGCGAATCATAGAGAAAGATTGGTATCAGCATATTGCTCTGCAACCCGGCTTTTCAGTTGATACAATACCTGGAAGACATTTTTCCGGCCGTTGGTTTAAACGCAATCAGGCACTTTGGACTTCATTTGTTCTGAAGACACCGACCCAGAAAATTTTCATCGGCGGAGATAGCGGCTATGACAAACACTTTGCTGAAACCGGAAACACCTTTGGCGGATTTGATCTGGCGATTCTTGAAAACGGACAATACAATCCATACTGGAAGCACATCCACCTGATGCCCGATGAAATATTGCAGGCCGCCTTAGATCTGAAAGCCAAACGGATATTTCCTGTTCACTCTTCCAAATTTGCACTGGGTAACCACGACTGGGATGAACCCCTGAAACTGATCACTGAACATAACAAAAAAGAAAATCTGAACATCATCACGCCGATGATCGGTGAAAAAGTAAACTTAGATGATCACGGTCAGGTGTTTTCGGAGTGGTGGAAGGGAGTGAAATGAGAAAGAAAAATTATAACCTGAGGATAGGTTTTGTCATGACCAATTTGTCTTCATCAAATAGCTGCAATAGATATATTCCTTTAGCTGTATGAAACATGTTAATTTGACAAGTAGGATTACCATCAGAAATTTTGCCCTCTTCTATACATCGACCAAGGACATTAAATATTTTCCAGATTGCTTTACAACCAATAGCTATAGGCCAATTAATAAAAAGCTCATCATGAAATGGATTTGGATAAATATTTAGTGATGTTGTCATTGATATTGACGGCACTTCAGACAAAATACATTGCTCTCTGTCAAAACTGAGTTCCTCTAAGTACAGTCGGGCCGGAAACGAATTCCCACTGTAATTGATCCAGCCATAGTGAAACACATTTTGTATTCTCTTACGGAATACAACATACATATTCGTCACATGGGAAGAATCTCGTGACTGTATTCCTGCCCAGCTTGCACCACTCAAAACGTCAAAATATAAGATTGAATAAATAGTATTGGATTCCCATCCTTGCGTAGTGTCCAGATCAATTATTTCATCCTGCCTGAAGCCCTGTAAAATAGATTGTCCATTAAGCATTTCTACATCAGCCCCCACAAGATTTTCTAAATCGATGTGATGTGCCCGGGGAAGATTAAGGAAAGGAGTAGAATGACATTTAATCCGCAGATCTACAATTCCGTCACAATCCAGATCTATAGAAAGAGAATCGATTTCAGGAGTATTATTGACATAAAAGGTGTCAATCCTGGGAGATATAATGAAGAAAATTGAATCTGAAAATTTAATGTACGCCTGGGCTGACAATGATGATATGCCAATGAGAATAAAGAATATAATGATCAGTCTCATATCTAATTATTTTGCAAAGGTAAGGGACTATAATTTTTGGGGTGAGGAATAAAATGCTTTTAGTCGTAAAGTAAGATAACTAAATAATCTTCATCCTACAAGGCCTATGCAAAATGAAGGAGAGTCCGGACTCATTTATCCTGAACTACAATTTGATAAATTTCCTGCTAAGGAGTCGAAGGTAGATGCTATAGGCAATGGCGGATAACTGTATACGTAAATATCATTACCTTGAAACAGATTTCAGTAACCTAGAGCTCAATGGATTAAATCGCTACTGCATGTACCCCTGACGTTAATAGCAATTAAATAAACTATGAAATTTGTAACTCTATTCTGCCTTTGTTCGAATTTATGCTTTTCACAGGCAAGCACCTTTGACTCCATATATTTAAACAAGGCTTTTGAAATGGTGAACCTGACAAAAGATCAAAAAACATTAATTGTAAATGAATATAATGATTTGCGTTCAACGGATCAATAC
>JBATMM010000641.1:0-1709 GCA_049289835.1 Saprospiraceae bacterium
CTTGATGATGCAGCAACATTTATGTTGTTCCAGAAGGGGGAAACGATTGGAATATTTCAGTTTGAGTCAACAGGCATGCAAAAGTATCTGCGCGAATTGGTGCCTACGAATATAGAAGATCTCATCGCGATGAATGCTTTGTACAGACCGGGTCCGATGAATTACATTCCGATGTTTATCAATCGTAAACATGGAAGAGAGCCGATTGATTATCCACACGAATGGCTTACGGATTTATTGAAGCCTACATACGGTATCATGGTTTATCAGGAACAGATCATGCAGGCAGCGCAAACTATGGCAGGGTATAGTCTCGGCGCTGCGGATATGTTGCGCAGAGCAATGGGTAAAAAGAAGGCTGATGAAATGGAGAAGCACCGACAGATATTTGTTGAAGGTGCTACATCTAAAGGAGTTCCCTCATTAAAAGCCGATGACATCTTTGAGATCATGTCCAAATTTGCGAGCTATGGATTTAATAGATCTCATAGCGCAGCATACACAGTGCTATCTGTGCAGACGGCATGGCTTAAGACACATTATCCTGCTGAGTTCATGGCCGCAGTATTGACCCACAATAAAAATGATATTACAAAACTCAATTTCTTTTTACGTGAATGTAAACGGATGAACATCCTGGTTCTTCCTCCTGATGTAAATGAGAGTAATATTAATTTTACAGTTAATTCAAAAGGAGCAATACGTTTTGGACTTTCTGCATTGAAAAATATGGGTGAAGGATCAGGAGATGATATCATCACGGAACGTAAAGCGAACGGACCTTTCACAAGTATTTTCGATCTTACAACACGTGTCAGTCTGAAATCAGTCAATAAAAAGGCGTTAGAAGCAATGGTGATGGGCGGCGCGATGGATTGTTTTCAGGGCACACACCGAGCACAGTATTTTGCCCCTTCTGATAAATACGAATCACTGGTCGAGCATGCTATTCGGTATGGACAATCGGTACAATCGCAAAAGAGCCAGACACAAATGACACTGTTTGGTGATCAATCCATGTCGATGTTTATGGAACCGGTCATGCCTCATGCCGCACAATGGACATTGATGGAAAAACTATCCAGAGAAAAAGAGATCACCGGTATATATATGTCTGGTCATCCACTTGATGATTATCGTCTGGAAATTGAAAATTTTACAAATTGTCCGCTGGACATGGTGACGTCATATAAAGACAAACACTTAAAATTAGCAGGCCTTGTGACATCAGCTGAACATCGCGTCACACAAAAAGGTACCGGATGGGGAATTTTTACGTTGCAGGATTTCAGAGGAACGCTTGAATTGAGATTATTCAATGAAGATTATAAAAAATACAAAGACATTTTTGAAATCGGTACGGCATTATTTGTAGAAGGATTTTATCAGTTAAGCTGGAAGGGACAGGATCATGAATTCAGGATCACCTCTGCCCGCATGCTCGCAAGTATCGGAGCAGAACTTACGAAGTCCATCACGGTGAAAATATCAATTGATCAGTTGGATCAATTTCTGCTCGATAGTCTTGACAAGATCTGTACTGATCATAAAGGAAGACATAAACTCAAATTGCAGGTTTACGATCTTGAAGATGATTTTATTCTTGGCTTAATCTCCAAAACAAATAAAGTAAATGCGGCCAGTGCGTTGATTGATGATCTTGATGCGTTGGGGGTGAAGTATAAGCTGAATTAGAGATAGATGTAGAG
>JBATMM010000642.1:0-4278 GCA_049289835.1 Saprospiraceae bacterium
CCTACCAGGGGAAAGTTGAAACTAACTACTCGAACCTTTGGGTCTTCGATCATCATTTTGCTTTATATAGCAGTTACAATCTAGACACATTATTCATATTTAATCGCATGGGACTGCGTGTCGAAGCTTATCCAATTGAATTGAAATACTCTGAACATATCGTATTCAATAATTGTAATGAATTGCTTTTTATTGATCAAGACAAATATTACCTTTTTCGGGAACAGGGTCTTGAGTTGTTAACTGGTACGGATCAGGAAATCATTCCGGATACTTTTGACAATACCTCCATACAGGGGCAGGATGGCTTTTACTACATAAAAAATGGTAGCCATATATACTCAACACCTTGTGGCATTTTTGACTGGCAGTCTGTATACCAGGATGCCCTCCTTGATAGCATGAGCAGTTATTGGTTGACTCGACAGAGCGATGTCCTTCTATATACCTATTTTGGAAATGCCTTTTATGATCAGTCAGGATGGACTACTGATCGCCAATTGTATACACCATCTATCCATTTTCCCTGTTTGTTAAGAGGAACGGATGAATCAACCTTCGACAGACAAGTCACCAGAACGTCGAATAATATTTATACCAAGCTCGTCAATGAAAGCGAATGGGCCTTGATATATTCTCAAAACGGAAAAGACATTTCCACTAATTATGCACCTAATGGTGATCTGTACATGGCCAGGCCAAATGATATCCTATATTCTAAAGACAATGGCGCTCATATGTCCATCATCAATCTACCTTTTGGACAGTCGTATCCATATCTTACTTACAGACTCAAGGTATTGGACAATAATTTGTTATTTCTCCATCGGGCATTTAATTCCAACTACCTAAGTTATTATAGCACTAACAAAGGGGTCGATTGGAAAGCCGTGTCAATTGCTACTATTACTAATGATTATTTTCCTTTTATTAACCTAATCGGCAACCAAATTCAAATAGCATACCTGCAACAAGCTTTTTTTGTAGAGCGCATCCATCTTGGAACAGGAGAGGTAACCTCGCACCCGATAGGCCAGTATTTTAATACATGGAGCGGCGCAGTGGCGGATGATGGCACAATATATTACATGGCAAGTGAAAATGGTTTTAACAGGGGTCTATATCGATACCGCTTTGGTGATTCTCCCGTATGGCTTGGAGATTTTCCCGAAAACCCCTATACTCTCCTTGCGGCAGGCAACAATGTATATGCGGTGAGCGATTCTTTGATCCATCTACTAAATGACGGTCAAATCAAGGAGTATATATGTTCTGGATTACCGGTGGCTGACTTTCCCCACTTTTTAGTGTCTGAAAATGACCATCTCTATGTCATTTACGACCAACGTCGTGTTTTCAGGTCAAAAGAAGCGCTGTCCTTCAACAGGTTTATTTCAGGCTCTGTACTTCATAATAAACAAGGTGACTGCGTGACTGACCCGCTTGACCCTGGTTTGGGTTCTTGGGCAGTAACAATAGAAAACGATCAGTTTCGGCGTACAACTCCCACTACATTAGAAGGTGATTTCGCTTCTGACGTTCCCATTGGTGAATACACTGTATCACTAAAACCTATCAATGCTTACTGGCAGGTTTGCGACAGCGTCCACCACATAATGATTGATACACAGTCTTCAGTAGTTAGCCAGGATTTTTTAGCGATAGCCCTTGATGATTGCTCTAAACTTGAAATTGATTTTTCCACTCCGTTATTGCGGCGTTGTTTTCAAAATATCTATTATGTCACTGTGCGTAATACCGGACCTGAACCCAATAAGGATGCATTAGTCCGCATTACCCTGGATCCGTTACTTGATTTTATTTCATCTTCTATTCCACATACACAGATCAGCAGCCATGTATTTGAATTTGATCTCGGCGTGATAGCAGTCAATGATGCTTACACTTTCCAGGTAAAGGTCAGGCTATCGTGTAATGCTGAATTAGGGGCTGAGCATTGCGTTGAAGGCACTGTTGTCGATAATCGGTTGTGTGACTTCGAACGAACCTCTTATACAGAATGCCAGCACAATGTCGGTTCTTATGATCCAAATGATAAACGTGTTTTCAATGAAGCGGGCTTCGAATCCGGGCAGGTTGATAAAGGAGAATACATTTATTATAACATAAGATTTCAGAACACGGGCACAGATACTGCTTTCAGCGTACACATCAATGATCAGCTTTCTCCCATGCTAGACTATAGGACGCTGGAGATGTTGAGCGCCAGTCATCCATTTTCCTGGTTACTGACAGATGGACCTGAATTAAGTATATTATTTGATAATATTTTATTACCAGACAGCAATGTCAACGAGCCGGCTTCTCATGGTTTTGTGAAGTTCAGGATTAAACCCTTTCCTGAAATTAATTATGGCACGAACATACAGAACACGGCGTCCATTTATTTTGATTTTAATGATCCGGTACTGACTAATACGGTGGCCACGGACATCCTTCCGTTAGTGAAAACAACTGAGCTCAGGGACAGGATAGAATTTGATATTTCTCCCAATCCTGCAAATTCAGTCATCCATCTCACGCTTTCTGAAGAGGCCAGTAAACAGATTGATGCTTGCGTAGTTGTTGATGTTCTTGGTCGACCGGTCATAAAAGTGAATGGGCATCCTGACAAAGCTATACTCGTTTCACATCTGGCGCCAGGTGTTTACAGCCTTATCTTGCAATCGAATGGAGAATGGATCGGGATAAAGAAATTTATCAAATTATAAATTGACCTCGGCGAAGAATTCAATTTTAGATTTACGTTTTTGACATATTTGTTTCGTGCTTCCATTCATTATAAAGATAGATTCCCCAAAACACTTCGATTATTTGCAAAGTTGCATATCCTGCGTATAGGGCCCATCCTAATTGAGATTCACCTGATTGAACATTGATATAAATTATGGCAAAGAGAATGGCTGGAATTAATCCTGATATGCGCAACCAAACAGGATAGAGACTACACCAAAACATAAATACCAAGGCCGGGATCATCGGCATCGCCATCGTGGCTTCTCTTTCTACATTTATTCCCACCTTACTCAATGCAGCTAATGATATTCCATGTGTAATACCCAATAAAATATAAGCAGATGCAGCTACATGCTGACCCCGCAGGCCTGTATATCGGCCTGCCATTACTGAAGCCGAAATAGCAAAAGCATTTCCGATCTGGTATAGCCACAGTTGCGCACTCGAACCATGATCACATAGCCAGCCAACCCAACCCATTACTAAATTGAGTACATAACAAATGACGATGATGTATATCAGGCTTTTGTTTTCAAAATCACTTTTAGTCATAGGTTTTTATTATTTTCCCAACTCTGGCTTTCCCGCCATCTACATTTATTTCATAAAAATATATTCCCGGTGCCAGTCCGGAACAATCAATAACAAGTTGTTCACTATCGGAGGTTTGGTGCAAAACTTTTTTACCTGTAGTGTCATACATATTAAAACTAAAGGAATTCAATTCTGTGGTACGTACCTGCAAATAGTTTACAACCGGATTTGGAGATATTGTAAATGAAAATTCATTTGATGGGTCGTGAACAGCTGTAGGAAAGGAATCAATCACTGATATTTCGATCTGGTCAAAATACACATCGCAAAGGCAGAAATCTCCGATGTCGGCGCTGAGTATGACTTCAAGCGTATCCTCCGGGCCGGCTGTGATCGTATCCAATAACGAATACTGTGTCCATGGCTTTCCCCAATCTCTTATCCATTTGGTTTCTTCGATTTGATTTCCTTGAAGGTTGATGCCGCCACCACCACCGAAGTGGAATGAATTCATCCAGAATTTCAGTTGATAGACATAGGTTCCTTTGATTGCCGGTATGTAAGTAACGATAGAAGTATTGTCCGGAAAGGTTCCATATAATTGCACATTCCAGCTTCCCAGGAAAGAATCAGGTGGAACCACGTGAATCATTGTGACTCCATAGGCAGATAGCGTGGTATCACAATGGTCTTTTAATGGAATGCAACATCCGATGTACCAGTGCTCACAGTTGGGCTCACCCTTTTGTTCGAAAGAGGGATTGAGGATGAGATTCTGTGATGAAAGAACGGAACAACATAAAATGAGTTTTACAAGGAAGAAATGTTTCATTCTTTGAAAATACAAAATCTCCTTCAAAGACCACAGACCACAGACCATGGTAATTATTCATTGACCCTCGCCCCATATCCCAATCATTCCCCATCTTCACCCCCAATTCTATAAACCAATAATCTATTCGCATGGAACCCAAGCGCATCTGTCTC
>JBATMM010000643.1:0-4129 GCA_049289835.1 Saprospiraceae bacterium
TAGGCTATAGTTCAAGTCAAGATATTATAAGCCTTATGGATGCACAGGACAGAATTCTCACTGCATCCACGATTGACAATGACTCAAGTTTGTTGTTAGTCAGAAATCTGCCTGACGGATCTCTAGATCCTTCATTTGGTATCTATGGAAAGGAGATATATACCGTAACAAGAATTTATATTTCTGCTCTTATGATACAGGAAGATGGAAAAATACTTGTGGCAGCATCGGGATGTCATGATTCCTGTGATATTCAGACATTGGATAACTATGATTTTTCTATTATCAGGTTTTTGCAGGATGGACTTATAGATACTTCTTTTGGTGATCTGGGATTTGTGAAAGTTAACCTTGGCCATAATGAATATTCTTCCGGAATAGCCGTACAAGATGATGGTAAAATAATAGTGACCGGGGGTATTTATTATGATGGTGAATTCAGTGACATAATATTAATTCGCCTATTGCCGGATGGCAAACCTGACAGCACCTTTGGAGCGTCAGGGATAGTCATTACGGAGCTTTCTTCATTTTATGGTTACTCTCATGGAGACCTTATAGCCTTGCAATCTGATGGCAAAATTATCGTCGTTGCAAACAATCATGACCAGTTTGGCTTCCAGTTACCATCTGCAATCCTGCGATATGAATCCAATGGAGTACTTGATCATTCTTTTGGAAGTAATGGCGTGATTGACAGTACCTATACTGTTTTTAATACTATTGACATTCAGTATGATGCGTCGATTCTCATGGTAGGTGGATGGTGTAGTTGGGGTTGCGGCGCGGTACTTACTCATTACACTCCCTCAGGACTTTTAGATTCAACTTTTAGTGACCAAGGTCAATATGTTTCCAATGGTGGAATATTTATGGGCATAAAGACGCAAACGGATCATAAGATTCTTGCGACCGGGTATTGGCAGTACAATTTGTTGCTAATGCGTTTTTCTTCACAAGGTTTTCCGGATACAACATTTGGATCACAGGGTGTGTCTTTGACCAATATTAATGATTTGTCGTTTTCAGGAGAAAAAATTTATTTGCAACCGGATGGAAAAATCCTGGTCCTGGGTACAGTTATAGTGCCGGGTGCTATTGGCAGTAATAACAAAGTGTTCATCGCCAGATTCTATAACGACATCAACACATCAGTTGAAAAAGAGCCGCTTGAAAGGCATTCCAATTTTGAGGTATATCCTAATCCTGCCTCCGGAAATCTAAACATTGCATTAACAGAGATTGATAAAAATGTGGTCATCACCATAAGTGATATAAGCGGCCAAGTCGTTTATAAAAATTCTGCTTCACAATTACAAACTATAAAAGTGAATACAAATGATTTTCCAGGAGGATTGTATTTCGTGAACATACAAACTGAAAATAGCATTCAAACTAAAAAGGTCTTTATTTCAAAATGATACTCAACTAAATTTATCATGAAAAAAGATTCTATTCAATCAGTCATATTCATCATAATGGTATTGTCATTTCCTCATTTTGGATTTGGGCAAAATGAATGGCAAAATAATTGTGGACCAGTGACTCCTGCTTCCGTTTCAACTCCACAAATAAATAAATTGGTGAATTTTGACTCTGTCATCGTGATTCCCATCGTATTCCATATTCTGACACAAGGGGGTCCTGAAAATATATCGAAAAGTCATGTGCAAAAAGCTCTGGAAATATTAAATCAGGATTTCAATCGTCAGAATCCCGATACGTTTGATATTCCTGCACCATTCCATCTGTTAAGAGGTAATCCGAAAGTAGAATTCAGGCTGGCGCGTATCGATCCGAATGGCAATTGCACCGATGGAATTGAAAGGATATACACCCCTCAAACCGGTGCCTTCAACAACTACTTTCAAATGCAGCCTAATTTTTCATGGGATCATACCCGGTATATGAATATTTATGTGGTCAATTGGATTGACTATGATAATCATCCGGTTGATTTCAGTACGAGTTATATTGCTCCCGTCACGGGGCCAAATGCCGAGACCAAATATGATGCGCTATTGGTGTGTTATATGGTTCTTGCAGATGGATTTAACGGAGTGTCTTCAGGATACCGGGGGCATTCGCTTTCGCATGAAATGGGCCATAACCTTTCTTTAAAACATCTCTGGGGAAATATTACAGGTTGCGAAGATGAGGATGATGATGTCACAGATACTCCCTTGCAAATGGATCTGAATCTTGGCTGTCCCTCATTTCCACGTATCACTTGTACCAATGGGCCGGCCGGCGATATGTTCAACAACTTCATGGATTATGCTGAATGTAAAAACATGTTTACTGAAGGACAATCTGATCGCATGCGCGCTTGTCTTGCAAACAACGAGTGGAGAGCATCTCTTTGGACGGCTTCCAATCTTGAAGCCACAGGTGTAGACGCATCGTCCCCAATTTGTCAGAACTCACCAATAGCCGATTTTGGTTTTGGTAATTATGCCCAATGGCTTTGTGCCGGTAGGCCGGTTCAGTTTTATGAAGCTTCTACCTGGAATCCGAATTCATACAAGTGGAATTTCACAGGAGGAATTCCTGAAACATCAACAGACTCTTTCCCAACCGTGATTTTTTCCGAAAGTGGAATACACACTGTCGAACTTATTGTGAACAATAGTTTTGGATCAGACACTGTTGTGAAAACAATCCTGATTCAACCTGCAGAAGTTTACTATGATACACTTATGACTGAATCTTTCGAAGATTCTTCATTCAATCAACAGATACCTCAATGGACGTTAGGAGGTAAAAAATGGTCGGTTACATCCCTTGCTGCTTATTCGGGCACTCATTCAATTCAATTGGACAGCAGCTTAAAATATTTTAGTACTTTTTTTACACATATCTATGATCTGGATAAAATACCGGGAACAGGCCGCACTTTGGAATTTAAGGTTGCACTCGGAGTCAGCCCCGCCGGTTCTTTTGTCGGAGGGCTTCGCGTCACCTGGAAAAGACCATGCGCTTACGAGCGGTTTGAATTGATAGGGAACACAGAAAAAGGTGTTCAAAGTGGTGCATTTCATACCGCTGACGCCTTACTTCCCGCTTCATTACAAACAGCTATTACAAACCAACTCTTCATTCCAAATGCAAGTCAATGGAAAATCATCACCTTACCTATTCCTGATTCTCTGTCAGGCGAAATTCAGATTGGTTTTGATTGGGGTAGTTTTACTTCATTCAACAAATTAAAAGGCCTGTACATAGATGATATCAAAGTGATGTCCTTACCGGTTGGGGTTGAAGAAATTAAATCCGGAATGGATTGGAAGGTATTCCCAAATCCTGCCTTCGATCAACTCACGATTGAACTTGCAAACAATACTAAAAAAGTCAATGTAATCATCACCGACATGACAGGAATAATATTGTACTCTACTACTGTTTCCGGCAATCAAAATATCGAAGTGAACGTAAAAGATTTTCCGGAAGGTGTATATGTTGTAAAAATTCAATCATCAGAATTCATACAATCTCAAAAGTTGATTGTGACAAAATAAAATAGTTGGTTTCTTTGAATTGCCGATTACATTACCTGCCTGGCAATTCTGATACAAAGGCAGTAATATCATTTGCCATTGTTGGAATAATATCCAACAGTGGCAATTTTATCCCAGCAACTCCTTCCTGGCAGTATCCAACATCGTCCGCGCTATAGCCCTGTCTGGTGCTTCACAGTATACACGCAGTACGGGTTCCGTCCCTGAAGCCCTGATCATGACCCATGTATTGTTATCAAGATAATATTTGAAGCCATCCAGTTTATCCGTGCGAATTATTTTATATGGACCAAAGGCTGTGTACTGATCTTCATGACATTTTGCCAGAACATCATGTTTTATTTCCTCCGTGATATGCAGGTCATCCCTGTCGAAGGCAAATGGCCCAACTTCATCATACACTAATTGTATTAATTGACGAAGTGATTTACCGGTCTTCGCCATAAATTCAAGTATCACAAGTCCCATCCATACACCATCTCTTTCCGGAATATGTCCTTTCACAGCCAGCCCTCCTGATTCTTCACCACCGACCAGTACATCTTCTTTCGCCATAATCTCCGCGATGTATTTGAATCCAATTTTTGTCACCTCAACATCAAGCCCGAATT
>JBATMM010000644.1:0-4730 GCA_049289835.1 Saprospiraceae bacterium
TTGGATTCAAGCTTCCATATATCATCCAGCATTTTGAACAATTCAAACCTGATCCTGCATCGATATTACTTTCTGCTAAAGGAACATTGATATGGGGATTATTGTCTGCAGCTTTTTTTGGATTTCTTAAATATTGGGATCACAAAAAACAACAGTTACCAAAACCGCAGATCCAGGAAGTATTGATCAGACCTCATCAACGTATTGGAGACATTACCATACTTGCAGCGATATCAGGTCTTGTGGGCGCCAGATTATTTTCAATCATTGAGAGCACAGAAAATATAAAGGCCTTTATAAAAAATCCACTTGATCAATTGCTGAGTGGTAGCGGACTGGCTATCTATGGTGGTCTCATCCTGGCGTTTATCATGGTGTATCTATATGTCAAACGCAACGGACTTAAACCCATACACATGATGGATGCGGCAGCACCTGCGATGATCATGGGCTATGCTGTGGGAAGAATAGGATGTCAGCTATCGGGCGATGGTGACTGGGGAATCGTCAATACCAATCCACAACCATCTTGGTGGTTTTTGCCGGACTGGATGTGGTCATTTGATTATCCGCACAATGTATTGAATGATGGGATCCAGATCGAAGGATGTCTGTGGCATTATTGCAAGCATCTCGGTGAGGGGGTGTATCCCACACCATTATATGAATCGTTTTTTGCGTTTATCATTTTCGGAATCTTATGGTCACTGCGCAAGCGAATAAAAATACCTGGAATTATTTTTTTCATTTACGTATTGCTGAATGGAATTGAAAGATTCTTTATTGAAAAAATCCGTACGAATCCGGACATTGATATTTTCGGAATACAGGCTACGCAGGCAGAGTATATCGCGTTTCTGTTGATTGTTATTGGAATTGTGGGGATTGTCTGGTTGTATGTGAAGCGTGAGCCAGTCGTGAGTCGTGAGACGTGAGACGTGAGACGTGAGACGTGAGACGTGAGACGTGAGATGTGAGACATGGGACATGGGACATGGGACATGAGACATAATGCGTGAGTCATAATTAGTAATTAGTGATTAGTGTGCTTCGACTTGTATAACTCTTCCTTGTGCTACAGCTCACAAACCGCAGCTCAGCAACCGCAACTTAGTAACCGTAGTGAGAAGTGAGTAAAATTTTAATTTGCGTTAATTTGAGGCAATACATACGATGCTCCTTCGCCTCCTCCTTCGCCTTCGCCTATTCTTCGCCTTCGCCTCCTTTTAAAGCCTTTTTACTACCTTTACACCCCTGATGAATAGAATAATAGGTCAAATTATGATCACGTAATACACCATTGCAATCTAAGCTTTAAGAAGCCCCGTCAGATTGCAGTCGGGGCTTTTTTAATTTAAGGCATTGAACTACTGACATGAAACTATATCCCGAATATAAAGGACTAAATCTCCCGGCGATCGATAAAGAGCTCCTGAGCTGGTGGGAGGAACATGGCATTTTTGAAAAGAGTGTCACCCAGCGACCGGAAGACAAACGGTGGGTATTCTATGAAGGACCACCGAGCGCCAATGGTATGCCGGGTATACATCACGTCATGGCCCGCACGATCAAAGATTTATTCTGCCGCTATCAGACGCTGAAAGGCCATCGTGTCGAACGCAAAGGCGGATGGGATACACATGGCCTGCCGATCGAACTGAGCGTTGAAAAAGAATTGGGCATCACCAAAGATGATATCGGGAAGACAATCTCCATCGAAGATTACAATGCCAAATGCCGCGAGACCGTCATGCGCTACAAAGCGGAATGGGATGATATCACACGACGAATGGGCTATTGGGTTGATCTTGATAATCCGTACATCACCTACAAAAATGATTACATCGAGTCTGTATGGAATCTATTGAAGATACTTTACGACAAAGGTCTTCTGTACAAAGGTTATACAATACAACCGTACTCTCCTGCTGCAGGAACGGGATTGAGTTCGCATGAACTTAATATGCCGGGTGCGTATAAAGAAGTGAAGGATACAACAGTCGTTGCGATGTTCAAAGTGAATCGTGATAATACTTCTTCATTTTTATTTGATGATAGTGATGAAGATTTACGGATACTTGCATGGACGACTACACCCTGGACACTTCCTTCGAATACTGCACTATCAGTCGGTCCGGATATCGATTATGTCAAAATCAAAACAAAGAATCCATACACAAATGCACAAGTGAGTGTGGTGCTTGCGCAAGCTTTAGTGAGTCATTGGATAGGTGGGAAAAATCAACCTGCCATTGAATCGCAATCAGCTCCTTTCAAGGGAAGTAAAATGCGCGGCATCCGGTACGAACAACTTTTAAATTTTGGAAATCCGATCGAACCACTTCTCGATGGTACGGATGCATTTATCGTTTTGACGGGTGATCATGTGACCACTTCAGATGGTACAGGTATTGTACACACTGCTCCTTCATTCGGTGCGGATGACCAACGCGTAGCAAAAGCAAATGGTATAGGTACACTTACACTCGTGGATCTCACAGGTAAGTTCAAAGAAAATGTTGGCCCCTATTCAGGTCGTTATGTGAAAGATTATAAAGACGATCCTAATTATGTCAATGTAGATGTCGATATATCAGTGCAATTGAAGTTAGAAGGGAAAGCACTGAATGTGCAGAAATACGAACACAACTATCCGCATTGCTGGCGTACGGATAAACCGATTTTGTATTACCCGATGGATAGCTGGTTTATAAAATCAACGGCATGCAGGGACAGGATGATTGAATTAAATAAGACGATCAACTGGACACCTGCACATACCGGTGAAAAAAGATTTGGCAACTGGCTTGAAAATCTTCAGGATTGGAATTTGTCAAGGTCCAGATTCTGGGGCATACCACTTCCTATCTGGAGATCTGATGATGGTAGTGAAGAAATATGTATCGGTTCGATAGAACAGCTTGCATCAGAAATCAAACTTGCTAACCAGAAATTAAATCTAAAGCAAGAAGTTCCTGATGATCTGCACAGGCCATTTATTGATGACGTTGTATTGCTTTCTCCTAAAGGAAAAGTCATGAAGCGGGAGACTGATCTGATCGATGTCTGGTTTGACAGTGGTTCGATGCCATTTGCACAATGGCATTATCCATTTGAAAATGTAGATGTCTTCAATAAAAATTTTCCTGCAGATTTTATAGCAGAAGGAGTGGATCAGACAAGAGGATGGTTTTTTACACTTCATGCCATAGCCGTGATGGTGAAGGATTCAGTTGCATTTAAAAATGTGGTGTCTAATGGATTGGTGCTAGACAAAAACGGTCAGAAGATGTCCAAGCGCCTGGGCAATGGTGTTGACCCATTTCGGATCATCAGCCAATATGGTGCTGATGCTCCACGCTGGTATATGCTGTCGAATGCACAACCATGGGACAATCTGAAATTTGATGAAGATGGAATCACAGAGACGACAAGGAAATTATTCAGCACATTATATAATACCTATTCATTTTTTGCGCTCTATGCAAATCTCGATCATTGGAAGAGTAATGATCCAGGCATAATGACGATAGCAGAAAGACCTGAAATCGATCGATGGATATTATCAAGACTTCACACACTGGTCGATGATTATCATGTGGACATGGATGGGTATGATGTCACTACGGCATGCCGGCAGATAGAAACTTTTGTCAATGATCATTTATCCAACTGGTATGTGCGTCTCAACCGAAGACGTTTCTGGAAAGGTGAATTAACGGATGATAAGAAAGCAGCTTATGCAACATTATTCGAGTGTCTTACTGTAGTATCGCAAATGATATCGCCTGTGGCACCATTCTTTGCGGATTGGTTGTATCGAAATCTCACATCTTCGTCAGATCAATATCCAGAGAGTGTGCATCTAACTGACCTTCCGGCAGCATCGCACGAATTGAAAGATGAGGTTTTGATCAGGCGGATGGATTATGCGCAGCACATTAGTTCTCTTGTATTATCGATCCGCAAAAAAGAGAAACTACGTGTGAGATTGCCTTTACGAAAAATCATGTTGCCGGTCCTTGATGATAAGTTTCAGGAAGATATTGATCAGGTCAAGGATCTCATTCTTTCGGAGGTGAATGTGAAAGGGATTGAGTACATCGCTAATACATCAGGTATTGTTTCGAAAAAAGCGAAAGCGAATTTCAAAACCCTGGGTAAACGGCTGGGTAAAAACATGAAGGCGGCAGCGGATCTTATCAGTGCACTCACGCAGGAGGAAATCAATAGATTTGAAAGTGGAGGGGAATTGATATTAATGATCGAAGGGCACGAATTTATACCGGTCAGGGATGATATTGAAATCATATCTGAAGATATACCCGGATGGCAGGTTGCTTCTGAAGATGGGATCACTGTAGCACTGGATGTAACCCTTGATGATGAATTGATCGCGGAGGGAACTGCGCGTGAGCTTGTCAACAGGATCCAGAATCTGAGAAAGGAAAAAGAATTTGAAGTCACCGACAGAATCAGAGTTTCAATTGAAGAAAAAGATTTAGTAAGAAATGCTGTTGAAAAATTTGGGGAATACATTAAAACAGAAACACTAACAGATGAATTATCTGTTAGTGTTTATGAAGAAGGAAAAAGCATGTTAAAAGATCACCTTTCACAATACTGGGATCTTGCAATTCAAGAAAATACACCGTGGTTTGACGGAGAATTGATAAAAATAGAAATTAGTAAGCGCAAGTTGAGCGTCGGTTGACCGACGTTCTGGTGTC
>JBATMM010000645.1:0-4728 GCA_049289835.1 Saprospiraceae bacterium
GTGTTCGCAAGATTTTCAAATGTTTCACTTACGAATTCAACACTAAAATCAACTGTGACAGGTGACTGCATTAATGTGAAACAAGGCTTTGCTATTGTGGAAAATTGCAACTTCGAAGGTGGAACACAACCCGATATGGATGCCATTGATTATGATGGTGTAGTGGATGGCATCGTGCGAAACAATCGTATTCATGATTTTCGTGGCGACAACTGCGATGGATTAGATATTGGTGAGCAATGTCAAAATTTGCTGATCGAAAACAATTTCATTTATCACTGTTTCGATAAAGGAATTTCTGTTGGGCAAAAATCAACAGCTACAGTGCGCAACAATGTCATCGCGTATACAAATATTGGTATTGCACTCAAAGATGAAAGCAATGTGAATGTGCAGCATACCACTTTTTATGGCAATAGTCAGGGTGTGTCAGCTTACGAAAAAAATCCCGGCAACCTTGGCGGCATCGGAAGTATCGAAGATTGCATCGTAAGCAATGCTTCATTGGATGCTTATGTATTTGATTCTCATTCAGTACTGACGCTGATACGTTGTCTTTCTGACCTCGACTCTGTAAGTTCACCAGGAAACTTCAATGCAGATCCTCATTTTGTCAACCCGACATTGTATGATTTCAATCTTTTGCCTGGCAGTCCGGCTATCGGATTAGGTGCAGGAGGATCGAATCTTGGAGCGAGTCCATTGCCTACCTACCATGGCCAGCCTCGATTGATGATCTCAGAAATATTGTACAACGATACATTGACTTCAAGAGGTGAATTTCTTGAAATCTATAATCCCGGCACTGTAGCTGTGGATATGGAAGGCTATGCGCTCACATCGGCGATAGACTTTACTTTCCCTGTCGGTGCTATGATATCACCCGGCGGAACAGTTTTGATAGCAAAGACTGCAGCGAATTTTTCCGGTGCATCTTATCCCGTGTATCAATGGGCGAGTGGTAAGCTTCGCAATGAAGGAGAGGTCATCTATCTCTTCGACGCTGATGGGCTTCTGGTTGACTTCGTACGTTACAACATTCACGCGCCGTGGCCTGAGAGCAATAACCTGCTGGGTAAATCCATCGAGCTTGTTTCTTCTTTGCTTGACAATCATTTCGCTACTAGTTGGAAACCGAGTAATGCAACCGGTGGTTCGCCGGGCGTGGTATCAGGTGTTACAAGTACATCCTCGTTACCGGATGCTGTACAGGTCGCTATTTATCCAAATCCTGCTTCAAAGGAGTTGCATGTAGCTGTCAAAGGTTATACAGGCTTATTGACGATTCGCATCGTTGATGTGATGGGCAGAGAGATGATGAGCAAACAATCGGTTGAGTGGGATGGCTTGAACCAGGCAGTGATCAGTTTAGAGAGAATAGAAATGGGAAGTTATTTTGTTGTCATTAGTGATGAGCATCTTCATGTTTTAGCGACATCAGGTTTGTTTGTCCGGTAGTTATCTAGCAACCTTCATCGTTACCTACTCTTATTTCAAATTCCTGTTTGACTTTTGATCCGTTTGCCTCTTCTGCAGGCTTCCATTTTGGCATTTTATTGATGGCCTTGAGTATGATGTTATCTGTTTGTAAATCATCAGAGGATGTGATTATTTTAGAATTGACGATTTTACCCGTCTCGTCAATCGTAAATCTCACGATGGCCTGTTTAATTTTTTTGGAATTATTTTGAGAAATTTTATGGATTATTTTTTCATCTAAATATTGTTTCATCTGTTGGTGTCCACCAGGATATTCAGCTTCAATTTCCGGTACGACGGTATATGTAAAATGCATGCCGTGCATTTCACTTATATCGGTTGCTGAGTTCTTATAGTTGTACATAATGTCAAAATCAATATCCGTACCCAGATCAGCACTGGCTAATATATTTTTTTGATCTGTACTCAGCTTATCATTTGGACTCTTAGCATTCATGACCTTACCATTACAGGTTGCAGAAATCTCAGCTGAGATATAGTCACTTACCCATGATGATGGATAACCAGGGTTAATATCGCTCATGGTTTTGGCATCATTTAGTATTTCTTTTTTAACCGGATTTGAATATAATCCATGCATATCATACGTCACGTCCTGTGCAAAGACAGGAATAAAATAATGACTTAAAACAAGAGTAATTATGATGTTCTTCATTTTTCTATTTTTCTATTTTTCTATTTTTACTTTTCACTGAATACTGAATACTGAATACTGAATACCAATTTACATAAGCCAAGATACTAAGCAAGATTTCAACAGAGGTGTTATGAAGTTGTTATAACGTCCTCCTCTGCATTTGTCTTTCGTCCATTGTCTATTGTCCATTGTCTTTCGTAAACTCCCCAAAGTGCCAGAGGATCCCTGATGGATCATGGAGAAAACATTCTCTTCCCCATTCATAATCGCGAATCGGAACCAGTCTTACGTTTTTATATTTAGCAGTCAGATCCAAAGCCAGAAGTTCATTCCAATAACGTCCAACATCGTCAACTTCTAAAAAAATCATCGTGTTATCTATCCAGTCCTTCACATAAGCATCCTGTAGATAGAATGCGATTCCGTCTGATTTGAATACTGAAAAGCCGGGACTTAAAATGTTTTCCTGAAAACCAAGATCAGAGTAGAATCTGCGTGACAGGTCAAAGTCTTTTGCCCCGATGAATGGTCGTATTGATGTTGCTTTATGTTCCATTGTTTACCTCAGATTACATAGATTGCCAGGATTTTGTTTAACAAATTATCGTCTAAAACTTCTAAAAGGGTAAAATTTAGGTATAAAGTTTACTACTGGCCCAGGTTTTTACTTAAATATCTGGTTATTTGACCCTTATCAGTACAATTAACCCTAAGCTTTGAAACTTCTCGACTTTTAACATCAAAGGGTTAATTCATCTGAAACCGAACAAAATGCCTGACCGATTTAAGCAAAAGTGGCTGTATTTGTCATATAAATAAGCTACCAATTGAAAAACGGACACAGATCCTTACCTTCTTCATTGAAGATAACAGCCTGAGAACTACATCCAGAATACATTTGTAAGTGTGTAAATAAAGTTAGACCTTTGCGCCCTGCAAAAAACAGGCAGCCAAATATGGATTCATTGCGTCAATTGATTCGTCAGCCTTCTCATGTGGTGATTGTCACCCATAAGAATCCTGATGGAGATGCGCTGGGTTCCACTTTAGCATTGGCAGCCGTACTCACCAAATTGCTCCACAACGTTAAAGTGGTTTTGCCAAATGATTTTCCTCCGGTTTTCAATTTCCTTGCGGGCATTGAAAAAGTAATTATTGGTGAAATGAATCCGGAGGAGGCTGTGGCGGCATTCGAACGGGCGGATCTCATTTTTTGCCTTGACTTCAATTCTCTTGACAGGATCGACAGATTTGGCCTGGATGTCATGGCTTCAAGGGCGATTAAAGTTCTTATTGATCATCACATCGATCCTGAACCATTTGCTGATTTCAGCATTTCAAAAACGGAGGCAAGCTCAACTGCAGAACTGATATATGATTTCCTGCTTGATATGGGCCTTGACAAATATATCGATGTGCCGGTAGCTGAAGCTATTTATACCGGCATCCTCATGGATACAGGTTCATTCAGATATGGTACGAATCCAAGGGTTTTTGAAATATCTGCTGAGCTGAAGCGATTAGGAATGGATGATTACATGCTTCAGATCCGGCTCTTCAATAGCATGACGGAGAAGCAACTCAAACTTCTCGGGTATTGTCTTGCCAATCGCATGGAATTGATGTCCGAACATCAGGCGGGTATCATATGGCTCGATAAAGAAGATTATAAAAAATGGTCCATTGGACGCGGAGATACTGAAGGTATTGTCAATTATATTCTCATGGTGAGAAATATGAAGCTGGCTGTATTTATCACTGAACAACAAAATGTGACCAAACTTTCTTTCCGTTCGAAGGGAAATATTAATGTACAGGAAATTTGTCACAATTATTTTAACGGCGGCGGACATCGCAATGCATCCGGGGGACAAATCAAAGCTTCTATTGAAGAGACCCTGGCCAAAGTAAAAGAGATTATACCACTAACAATGAATGCATATCAATTACAACATGAACAATAACCTATTCTTTTCTCTGCTCTGCGTCCTCCTCGTTGCAGGATGCTCTTCCGAAGGTAAACGTATGAAAACTCCGACGGGATATGAATACCAGATTGTCCGTAAGGGTTCCTCATCAGAAGCCATACCGGTCAATAGCTATGTATTTTTCAGCATGTCACTGACTGAAAAAGATTCCGTACTGCAATCATCTGCAAAAACGGGGAAACCTTCTGTGCTCAAAATCACAGGAGACACGAAAAATTTTGGACAATTAAAACCTTTGGTTGACCTGATGGCCACTCTTCATAAAGGTGACAGCCTTCAATTTTATTTCCCAATCGATTCTTTCGAACGGAAACCTCCTGGTTTTGAAAAATTCACTGAGCCTCTTGTCTATCATGTAGGTGTATTGAATATCATGAATGAAACTGAATTCCAGGCTCACTCTGATTCAATATCAAAAGAACAGGATAAAGTTAAGCAGGTCGTGAGGGATCGAATGCCTGAAATTGAAGCTAAAACAGCTGCAACATATGCTGCTTTCAAAAAAGGGGAATTGAAGGATAAGATTAAATCAACTGCCTCCGGTCTTAGATACATAATGGAAGAGCCAGGTGATGAAGGTACTAAACCTGAAAAAGGAGCACA